>CAVEKJ010000408.1:0-2341 GCA_963616205.1 Prevotella sp. | reverse complement strand
TCCTATAGCAGGCTGTAATGTATAACAGTATTATTTTTTATCTGATCCGATCACAGTCCGATAAATCCTGTGATATCTCCGTTGATCACATAATGAGCGCCATTGTCTTCCGGTTTGATATAGATTTTCAGATCTTTCAGATCAGAAGCTTTTTTGCTCATATCATCTGTCCAGATCTTTTTGATCTGCTCAGCAACTTCGGAAGTATGTATTTCTTTACCCCAGTACTGGACATATACTTCTGTAACTGTCTCTGCTTTCTTGGCAGCTGCAGTTTTTCTGGTTGTTGTTTTTGCTGCGGTCTTTGTTGTCTTCTTTGCTGTAGCTGTTTTTCTTGCAGTTGTTTTCTTTGCAGCAGGTTTCTTGGCTGGTTCTTCAGTCTTTGCAGTTGTTGCTTTTTCCTCAGCCGGTTTTGTCTCTGCTTTGGTTTCTGTTGTTTTTTCAGCTGCTTTTGTCTCTACAGAAGCTTTTGCATTGTCTGTCTTTGGTGTCTCAGCCTGAGCGGCCTTCTCTTCGGATGTAGTTACTACAGATTTTGCAGGAGTCTCGCTTACTGAAGCCGTATTTACTGTTGTCTTAGTTGCAGCTTTCTTTGTTCTAGCCATTTTATAGCCTCCTTACAAGGAATTTGTTAATCTTTTCTCGAGCTTTAGGATAGCACTTTTTGCAAAAGAACGCAAGGTCAGATCCCCAGATTTTCCAGATCTTCACTCATATATCCCATCAACCGTGCTTTCAAGCCTTCATGCTGTGGTAGTCTCAGATCAAAATCCAGTGCCAGGATCTCCCCTGCTGCCTCACTTGCATTTTTCAGTATCGCCGCATCATTATAGATATCACCGATCTTAAATTCCATCAATCCACTCTGGCGGATGCCAAAAAGATCACCCGGACCTCTAAGCTTCAGATCTTCTCCCGCAATATAGAATCCATCATTGGATTCATTGAGAATCTTCAGTCGCTTGGACGTATCTTCCTCATTGTTTCCCTGGATAAAAATACAATAGGACTGATGTTCTCCACGTCCTACACGCCCGCGGAGCTGATGCAGCTGTGCGAGCCCAAAACGTTCGGCATTTTCTACCATCATCACGGTTGCATTGGGTACATTGACTCCAACTTCTACAACGGTTGTAGAAACCAGGACCTGAATTTCTCCGGAAGCAAACTCCTCCATGATCTTATTTTTTTCTTTTGGCTTCATTTTACCATGAAGGATTTCTACATGGATATCCCCAGGTAGTGCTTCCCTGAGTTTTACAGCATAATCTGTTACATTTTCCGCATCCAGGCCTTCACTTTCTTCTACCATAGGGCAGATCACATAAGCCTGCCTTCCCATATGGATCTGGTTTTCGATGAAAGAATACGCCTTGGGACGATAGGAAGTTCCTACCACACAGTTCTTAATAGGAAGACACTGTGCCGGAAGTTCATCAATAATAGAGATGTCCAGATCACCATACAAGATGATCGCCAGAGTCCTTGGAATGGGAGTTGCACTCATGACAAGGACATGCGGCGGATTCCCCCGGGTGGTCAGTGCTTCTCTCTGGCGTACTCCAAAACGATGCTGTTCATCTGTGATCACCAGTCCAAGATTTTTATATTCTACTTTTTCCTGGATCAGCGCATGGGTTCCGATGATAATATTTGCCTCCCCTCCTGCGATCTTCTGATAGATCTCCCGTTTCTGTTTTGCTGTGGTAGAACCGGTCAGCAACACCGGATGGCAGGAAGTAATATTCTGTTCTTCGATCAGTTTCAGAAAGCCTTCATAATGCTGGTTGGCAAGAACTTCCGTCGGCACCATCAACGCACTTTGGAATCCATTTTCAGCAGAAAGCACCATAGCCAGAAAAGCAATGACCGTTTTTCCGCTTCCAACATCTCCCTGTACAAGACGGGACATTAGTTTATGACCACTCAGATCCCTCTCGATCTCATGCCATACATTTTTCTGTGCGCCAGTCAGTTCATAGGGAAGTCCTTCGATGATCTCCTCTGTTGTCCATACAGGTTTCATCGGAAATGTGTTCGGCGCTTCTTCTGTCTTTTCCTTGAGGAGCTGTACTGCCAGCACAAATAGCAGAAACTCATCAAACACCAGGCGCTTTCTGGCTGTGAGAAGTTCCTGCATATTCTTTGGAAAATGGATCGTCCGAACTGCGTAATTATCGTCTGCAAGATGATACCGTTCCCGGATCTCTTCCGGAAGATACTCACCGTGAAGCGGTCTCGTATCCAGAACCTGATGGACCAGTTTGGTGATCGCTTTATTGGTGAGGCCCTTGGTCAGGCCATATACCGGCTGCATGCTATGAACAACCTCCTCGTAAGC
>CAVEKJ010000407.1:0-2345 GCA_963616205.1 Prevotella sp. | reverse complement strand
CCACAGAGGTATCGATCAGAAGATAAGTAAGAGAGTCCTGTCCGTCAAAGGTAAGACGGTAGTCGCTCTGAGATTCGCCTTCCCGTGCAGGAACACAAAATGCCGGATGGCCGCCGATGGTAAAGTACATAGTCTCAGAATCTTTATTTACAACCTCCCAGCAGACATCCAGGTCATGCTCTTTCAGTGTATAGGTGATCTTCAGGGCAAAAGCGAAAGGATAAACTTTCAGGGTTTCTTCCGAGGACTTCAGGACAAAAGTGAGAGAAACATCTGTGATATCCGTGCAGATAAATTCGCTGTCTCTGGCAAAGCCATGCTGTTTGGAAGGATACTCCTTTCCGTTCAGGCGCCAGGTATCTTTATAGTTACGGCCTACATTTGGGAAAAGTACCGGTGCATGGCGTTTCCAGTAAGCAGGATCTGCCTGCCAGAGTACTTCGCGGCTGTTTACTTTATCATAGATGCTGGTAAGTTCAGCACCGTGGTCAGAAACGGAAATCTTAAGAAAACTGTTTTCGATTGTTCGTATCATGATAAACCTCCTGTATGACAGCATTCAGGCAATATTCCTCCGGAATTGCTGCATGTTTTTTTCTATTTTAGCACATTTTTCAGATGATAACGAGAAAAATACAATCTGTGAAAAATATAACTGGAAAATCTGTCATATTTACCAAGAGAATTTGCTGTTTTTTGGAAGAATAACCTTGACTAATGAAGGATAAATCTATAAAATGGTTATGTGCGTAGAAAACATACATTTTTTATGTTTTAAAGAACAATAATTAGGAGAATAACACATGGCAAAAAAATACGTTTATCTGTTTACCGAAGGTAATGCAGACATGCGTGAACTCCTTGGTGGTAAAGGTGCAAACCTTGCTGAAATGACCAACATCGGTCTTCCGGTACCACAGGGCTTCACCGTATCTACTGAAGCTTGCACTCAGTATTATGAAGACGGCCGTGAAATCAACGACGAAATCATGGCTCAGATTGAAGACCATATCGTAAAATTGGAAGAAATTACCGGCAAAAAGTTCGGTGACAAGGAAAATCCTCTTCTTGTTTCTGTTCGTTCCGGTGCCCGTGCTTCCATGCCAGGTATGATGGATACCATCCTGAACCTTGGTCTGAACGAAGACGTAGTAGACGTTCTTGCTGAAAAATCCAACAACCCGCGTTGGGCCTGGGACTGCTACAGAAGATTCATCCAGATGTATTCTGACGTAGTTATGGAAGTTGGTAAGAAATACTTCGAGGAGCTCATCGATGAGATGAAAGCTAAGAGAGGTGTTAAACAGGACGTTGAGCTTACAGCTGATGACCTGCATGAGCTTGCTAACCAGTTCAAAGCTGAGTATAAATCCAAAATCGGTTCTGATTTCCCAACTGATCCGAAGGAGCAGCTGGTAGGCGCAATCAAAGCCGTATTCCGTTCCTGGGACAACCCACGTGCGAACGTATATCGTCGTGACAACGATATCCCATATTCCTGGGGTACAGCTGTTAACGTACAGATGATGGCATTCGGTAACATGGGTGATGACTGTGGTACAGGTGTTGCCTTCACACGTGACCCTGCTACAGGTGCTAACGGTCTGTTCGGTGAGTTCCTTACCAATGCACAGGGCGAGGACGTAGTTGCTGGTGTTCGTACACCTATGCACATCTCCGAGATGGAGCAGAAGTTCCCGGAAGCATTCGTACAGTTCAAACAGGTTTGCGAGACTCTTGAGAAACATTACAGAGACATGCAGGATATGGAGTTTACTGTAGAGCATGGTAAACTGTATATGCTTCAGACACGTAATGGTAAGAGAACTGCACAGGCTGCTCTTAAGATCGCTTGTGACCTCGTTGATGAGGGAATGAGAACTGAGGAAGAGGCTGTTGCAATGATCGATCCTCGTAACCTTGATACTCTTCTTCATCCGCAGTTCGATGCAGCTGCTCTGAAAGCTGCTACACCGATGGGCAAAGGCCTTGGAGCTTCTCCTGGAGCTGCTTGCGGTAAGATCGTATTCACAGCTGATGACGCTGTTGAATGGGCTGAAAGAGGAGAGAAAGTCGTACTTGTACGTCTTGAGACATCTCCAGAAGACATCACAGGTATGAAATCTGCTCAGGGTATCCTGACAGTTCGTGGTGGTATGACATCTCACGCAGCAGTTGTTGCCCGTGGTATGGGTGAGTGCTGTGTATCCGGATGCGGCGATATCGCTATGGACGAAGAAAACAAGAAATTTACACTTGCTGGTAAAGAATTCCACGAAGGAGACTTCATCTCCATCGATGGTACAACAGGTAACATCTACGACGGCGTTATCCCGACTGTAGAC
>CAVEKJ010000406.1:0-2348 GCA_963616205.1 Prevotella sp. | reverse complement strand
CTTTTCTGGTAAGTTTTTCCGGACTTCTCCTGGTACTGTTCTGGATCGTGCCGTATATTTATGAACTTTTTAAAAATATTCAGCAGCTTTTTGTACTGTAGGGAAGGGGGAAAACCGTGGATATTCTGAGGATTTCAGTTCTGGGAACGGCAGGGGTGCTTCTGGGGATCCTCCTGAAAGACCGTGCACCGGAGTATGTAAGCCTGGTCACTCTGGGGATCGGTCTTGTGATCCTAGGACTGGCTGTGGGAAAGATCGGCTATCTTTTTCAGTCTCTTGACAGGCTGAAAGAAAGTCTGCCGGTTGATGGGAGTTACATTACCACTCTGCTTAAGATAATCGGGATCACCTATATCGGACAATTTTCATCCGGAATATGCAAAGATGCGGGATACGCATCCACAGGGGCACAGATCGAACTGTTCTGCAGATTGTCAGTGATGGTTTTGAGCATGCCGGTACTTCTGGCCCTTCTGGACACCATACAGGGATTTCTGACATGAAAAGGCACTGGCGCAGGATCTGTGTGGGACTGTTTCTGGCAGTGGTGATTGGATGTTTTGGCAAAGTAGCGGTTTATGGATCTTCAGTGGTCAGGCAACAGGAAGAAAAGGTTTCGGATGATGTGGATACTTCAGCAGAAAAGCAGATCACTGACCAGCTGGAACTTAGTGATCTGCAG
The DNA here is from genome assembly GCA_963616205.1 of Prevotella sp. Classification (GTDB taxonomy): domain Bacteria; phylum Bacillota; class Clostridia; order Lachnospirales; family Lachnospiraceae; genus Blautia_A. Next base: position 1,666 of record CAVEKJ010000406.1, on the reverse strand, counting down.
TCCATGGTCGATGAGATGCTGGGAGAAAAGAGTTTTTCTGTCAGAGAAACATTTCACAGGCTCCTGTCCGGGGAAGAAGTGCTTTCAGAGGAGAGTGTGCGGGAATTTCTGCACAGTCTCCTTTTTTCTGGCATTGAAAGAGAAAAAGGTCTGATCGTGAAGCTTCTGCTACTGCTGTTGTTTGCGGCTGTTTTTTCCGGATTTGCAGGTGCATTTGACAATGGCCAGATCGGAGAGATCAGTTTTTATGTAGTGTATCTTCTTGTCTTTACTCTTCTGATGAACAGTTTTTCTGGTTTAAGTTCTTCTTTGCTTTCAGTGCTTACATGGATCACAGAGTTTATGAAAGAACTTTCACCGGTGTATTTTATGGCGGTAGCGGCTGCCTCGGGAGCGTCCAGCGCTGCTGTTTTTTATCAGGGAGTGCTGCTTCTGGTGTGGCTGTTTCAGTGGATACTGGAAAGTGTCCTGCTTCCGGGAGTAAGCTTATATATTCTCCTGAAATTTGTGAACCATCTTTCCAGGGAAGAAATGCTGGGAAAAATGGCGGAGCTGATCGAGACGCTGATCTCCTGGGGCCTTCGGACATTGCTGGGTGTGGCAGCAGGGCTGCAGGTGGTTCGTGGGCTGGTAGCTCCTGTAATGGATTCTCTGAAGCGGAGTGCCATCGGAAAGACGGCAGGTGCACTTCCGGGAGTTGGAAATGCAGTAAACGCAGTTACGGAACTGGTGCTTACCACAGCAGTTCTTGTGCGGAACAGTCTGGGCGTGGCACTGCTTCTTGTGATCCTGGTGGCCGGAGCAGGGCCGGTGATCCGTTACGGACTTTTATCTCTGATCTACCGGTTTCTTGCAGCTGTGGCGCAGCCGGTGTCGGATAAGCGCCTGGTGGAAGCATTCAGCACTATGGGAGAGGGATGTGCGCTTCTGATGCGGATCTTGTTTACTGCGGAGGTTTTGTGCATGCTCACATTTCTGATCCTGATGGCAGGAGGGATCTGAGGATGAGGATGGAACTTTATCAGTGGATGAAAAGTCTGGCTTTTTTTCATGTGCTTACTACGGCGATCCTTCATATTCTGCCGGATAAGCGTTATGAGCAGTATATCCGGCTGTTCCTGGGACTCCTTCTGGTGCTTTTGATCTGTACACCAGTATTTTCCATTGTCGGAAAGAGTGAAGAACTTCTGGCTGGTTTTCGGGAGAATTATGGAAAGGAAGAACAGGCACGGATGGAGACGGAAGCAGAAGGGATCCGGGAAACATTTCTTAAGAATGCCTATGAGCAGGAATTGAAAGATCAGGTTCAGGTGATCCTTCATGAAGAAGAGATTTTTTCTGCGGAAACAGAAGTGGATATGGAAAAAGATCTCCGGCTGACCATAAGACTTTCCGGAGTGATCACAGAAAAGCAGAGGGAGGCGGTGGAAAATGAGCTCGAAAGAATCTGCGGACTTGGGAAAGAAGAGTATCAGATCCTGGATCCTGGCGATGGGATGGAAGGAATGGGGGATCCTGCTTCTTCTGGGAATGCTGCTTCTGGTAGCAGGACTTCCGGTGTCACAGAAAAGCAGTAAGGCAGCAGAGCAGGAGGTGGAGAAAACCCGCCTGGAGAGCCGTGTGGAGGAACTGCTTTCCCAGGTGGAAGGTGTAGGGGAGGTGAAAG
>CAVEKJ010000405.1:0-2353 GCA_963616205.1 Prevotella sp. | reverse complement strand
GCTTAATACAACTTCCACTTCATTATCGGAAAGATCCAGTTTCACCTGGAAGGAAAATCCTTTCGTCTTATCCGTAACTTCTACTTTTCTTGTTGGAATCTGATCCAGAAGATTGTTGATCTCCAGCTCGTCTTCCTGATCGATCTTATCATACACAGACGGATCTTCGAACAGCATCGGGATAATGCCGTGGTTTACCAGATTTCCTTTGTGGATTCTGGCGATGCTTTTTGCAATGACACATTTCACACCAAGATACATCGGGTTGATGGCTGCATGCTCTCTGGAAGATCCCTGACCATAATTTTCGCCGCCAATGATAATGCTCTTGCCCATTTTTCTGGCACGCTCTGAGAAATCCGGTGCATAGCGGTGATAACAGTATTTGCTCATCAGTGGAATATTGGAACGCATACTGGAAAATTCCGCACTTGCCGGTGTGATATCATCCGTAGAAATATTGTCTCCACCTTTTAAGCTGACCGGTACGCAGAGATGCTGCTGCGGTTCATCCGGTACAGGAAGGAATTTGATGTTCGGTCCTTTTACCAGCTCTACTTTTCTGGCCTCTTCTTCCGGAAGCGGTTTGATGATCATGGAATCGTTGACAATATATTCTTCCGGCTCATGGATCTCTGCCAGTTTTTTTACATCCTCTCCAAGGATCTCTTCTGCAGACGCGAAGGTTCCTTTGATGGCTGTCGCAGCAGCGCTTTCCGGGCTGACCAGATAGATCTTTGCGTTTGGATTTCCGGCACGGCCTTTAAAGTTACGGTTGGAAGTACGGACTGCAATTCCCTCTGTTGCAGGTGTCTGGCCGATAGCACAGCACGGTCCGCAGGCAATCTCCAGGATGCGGACACCGGCATCAATAAGCATGTCCAGATATCCGTCACGGAGAAGCTCTTTGTATGTCTGTCTGGATGCAATACCACAGGTACAGCTTACGTTTTCATTTACCTGTCTTCCCTGGAAAACAAGCGCTGCTTTTGCAACATCCGCGTAACTTGTGTTGGTACAGCTTCCGATGAATACCTGCTGTACCGGTTTGCGTTCCACATCTTTTAATGGAATGACATTGTCCGGCTGGTGAGGACATGAAACAAGTGGTTCCAGTTCACTTAAATTGATCTCAATGCGGTCATCATATTCAGCATCTTCATCTGGAAGAAGTTCTGTGTACGCTTCTTCTCTTCCCTGGGCTTTCAGGAATTTATGTACCTGCTCATCTGCCGGGAAAATGGAGGTTGTGGCGCCAAGTTCTGCGCCCATGTTTGTGATGGTTGCACGCTGTGGAACTTCCAGTTTTGCAGCACCAGGGCCTGTATATTCATATACATTTCCAAGACCGCCTTTGATGGATACTCTGCGGAGCATTTCCAGGATCACTTCTTTTGCATTTACGCCTGGTTTCAGTTCTCCGGTAAGGTATACCTGGACTACACGGGGCATTTTCAGTCTCATCGGAACACCGGTCATGGCTGTTGCTACATCCATTCCTCCCACACCGATGCAGAGCATTCCAATGGAACCACCGTGAGGAGTATGGCTGTCGCCGCCCATGCTGATCTTTCCCGGAGCTCCGAATCTTGCCACGTGTACGGTATGACAGATGCCGTTTCCTGGTCTGGATACATGAACTCCGAATTTCTTTGCTGCGGACTGAAGATAGATGTGATCATCCGGTGTCTTGTGGTCAACATAGAGAAGATTGTGATCCAGATAGCTGACACTGCATTCTGTACGGATACGGTCAAGGCCAATGGCTTCAAAAGCCAGGTAGGTCATAACTGCGTTGATGTCATGAGTCAGCGTCTGGTCTACCTTGATAAAAACTTCTTCTCCCGGAACCATGCTTCCGGATACATAATGGGATTCAATGATTTTTCTTGTTAATGACTTGCCCAAGTGGATTCCCTCCTTGTGTGTTTACGTATGGCTGAACGTTTTGGTTTCTTTTTATGATTTCATTATAGCCGGCCATTCCCGGAAAATAAAATTGCTTCTCGCAATGCTTATATTCCTTTTTTTCATGGCCTGGATCTGTTTTATTTATCCTGTTCTTCCATGTAACGGATCATTCCCATAGCAGCAATCTTGGCACCTTCTACTGCATGGACTACTGTTTTGGAGCCAGTTGTTACATCACCGGCTGCAAACACACCGGGTTTTGTTGTCATTCCGTTTTCATCTACGATCAGAAGGCCTCTCTCTGATCCTTCCAGCCCTACGGTGGTGCGGATCAGTTTTCTTCTCGGTCCCTGACTGATGGAAATGATGGTGGAATCTGCTTCTACCTGCTCTTCCTCTTCTTCGTAGCCAATCGCTTTTCCATTTTCATCCAGAATGGAAT
>CAVEKJ010000404.1:0-2354 GCA_963616205.1 Prevotella sp. | reverse complement strand
GAAAGGGAAGGGGATGCAAAGGGATATTCCTGGATGACCACAAAATAATACGGTTTTTACACAAAATTGTTATGGACAGAAAAGGCGGGGCTGTTATAATAAAAGTACATGAAACGTGACAGAACGGAAGGCTTTTTTGGGGATTCCGTATCTGAGGGTGTAAATCAAAAATATATAACAGGAGGAAGAAAAAATGGCAACAATTAAAATTCCGGAAGCAGAAGTGCTGAAAAAGATCTACGGCGAGACAGAGGAGAGCACTGCGCGTTACACAAATCTTGCAGTAAACTTTGAGAAAAAGTATCATCATGACAAGGCTGAGTTTTTTACCGCACCGGGACGTACTGAGATCATCGGAAACCATGTTGACCACAATGGCGGACAGATCATTGCTGCAAGTATCGATCTGGATACCATCGGTGCTGCTTATCCGAACGGTACCAATGTGATCCATATGATCAGCGAGGGTTACAGACAGGAAGTTGTTGTTGATCTTGACAAGCTGAGCACAGAGACTTATACAAAAGGTACGGATGCCCTTGTTGCAGGGATCATGGAGTATATGAAGAAAAAAGGTTATGCAACAGGTGGTTTTGATGCTTATGTTTCCACAAAGGTTATTGCAGCAGCCGGTGTAAGTTCTTCTGCTTCTTTTGAGATGCTTGTGTGTGCAATCACCAATTACTTCTTTAATGAAGGAAAACTGGAGTACGGTGAGTATGCGAGAGCTGGCCAGTATGCGGAGAATGTATACTGGAAAAAGGCTTCCGGTCTGATGGATCAGATGGCTTGTGCAGCCGGCGGCCCAATTCTTCTGGATTTCTCTGATAAGGAGAATATCAGCTGTGAGAAGATCGCATTTTCTTTTGAGGAGATGGGATGCAGACTTGTGATCGTGAATACTGGTAAGGGTCATGCGGATCTCAGTGAGGAGTATTCTTCTATTCCTATGGAGATGCGTGAGGCTGCCAAGGCTATGGGTGTGGAGCTTCTCTGTGAGTCTAATATGGAGAATCTTCTGGCTCATGTGAAGGATATCCCGAATGACCGTGCGGTTCTTCGTGCGATGCATTTTTATGAAGAGAACAGACGTGTTGCGGATGCTGTGAAGGCTGTTGAGAATAAGGATGGAGAGGGATTCCTTCGTCTTCTTGAGGAGTCTGGTAATTCTTCCTGGGAGTGGCTGCAGAATTGTTATTCTCTCCAGAATTGTAAAGAGCAGAAGATTACTTTGAGTCTTGCGCTTACCAAGCTGTTTTTGAATAAGATCGGGGCTGGTATCTGCAGAGTTCATGGTGGTGGTTTTGCTGGTGTTATCATGTGTGTGCTGCCGATTGAGAATGCGGATGAGTATGTGGAGTATATGGCGCAGTATGTTGGACGGGAGAATGTTTACCCGATGAACATCCGTAGCACAGGAGCTGTACATGTTGGATAACTGATATATAACGGACGCCGTGGAGGGCGGTTCGTTTCTGGCTGCGGCTTCGTCGGCGGCTGATTCTAAGAGTGTGATAATCTGCTAAAAGCATAAAAAAAAGTTCGGAACTCGCGGCTTGCCGCTCAGACAGCCGAACTTTTTTTTATAACGCAGATTCTCACGCTCTAAGAATCAGCACACCTCCTCAGAGGCAGCCAGAAATGAACCGCCCTCCACGGCTGTGCTATGATGAGTGTGGCATGAAAAAAGGGACGGAGGCGGGCGTTGCCCTGTCTTGTTTTTGGAGATTTTTAGTTATAAAATTTTGATTTTTTATCAAAATTTTATGGTTTGTTTCTGATTTGGATTTATGGGTTATGGTATAATGGAAAAAATTTATGATCAACGATACACATGATACTTTTTTATAAAGAGAGGTTCGATCAAAAATATGAGCAGAAGAGAATTTCTGGAAATTTTGAGAGGGCAGCTTTCAGGGCAGATGGCTCAGGGGAAGGCTGCGGCGCATGTGCGGTATTATGAGGATTATATCCAGTCCCAGGTCCGGAGTGGACGGAGTGAAGCTGAGGTACTTGCAGAGCTTGGGGATCCCAGGCTGATCGCAAGAACGCTTATTGACACAGATGATGGAAGAGAAGTTTATGACGAAGCGGGATATGCGGAGGAGAGCTATGACTCTGATGATTATGCGGATAACCGGAATGGGAATGCGGCTGGGAAAAACAGAAGTTTTAAACTGGATCTTGGTACATGGTATGGGAAAGCGATTGTAATTGCCATTGCGGTGATAATTGTGATACTTTTGGCAACAGTTTTGGTAGCAGTTGCTCCTTTTGTGATAACTTTTGGTGTAGTTTTGTATCTGATATCATGGTTTAAGAAAAGAAGGGCATAAGTATTTCATAACATTACA
>CAVEKJ010000403.1:0-2356 GCA_963616205.1 Prevotella sp. | reverse complement strand
TCGAATTTAAGGTGTCTTTCTTTTATGCAAAATCACGAACTTGCTCATTTATAGTATGAAATTGAAAATGTTTATGATAAAGAAAACAAGTGCCATAAATTGAACGGGTATGTTATACTTGCTTTATAAGAGTACTACGAAAACTGGAGGATAAATAACATGGCAGAGCAGGAAAACAGTAAGGATCTGATTAGTGTATTGTGGAGTGGCGCAGATATACTTCGGTCCAAAATGGATGCCAATGAATATAAAAATTATTTGCTTGGCATTGTTTTTTATAAATATTTGTCAGATTCTTTTTTGATCAAAGTATATGACATGATCTGTGATGATAAACCGGAATCATTAAAAGAGGCGTTAGACACTTATGTGGAAGAGCTGCAGGGTGAAGATGCCGATGAGCTGATAAAGGAAATGAAGGATGAATGTCATTATATTATTGATCCGGAACTTACGTATACCTGTTTTGCAGATGCAGCCAGAAATAATTCTTTTAATCGAGAACAGTTACAGAAGGCATTTAATAATATTGAGCAGAGTGATCCTATATTTGCAGATCTGTTTGCAGATATTGATCTGTATTCTAACCGTCTGGGAGCAGGAGATCAGAAACAGAGTGATACAATTGCCAGTCTGGTCAGAGAAATTGATAAAGCAGATTTGTTGAATACGGATGCGGAAATTCTCGGAAATGCTTATGAATATCTGATTGGACAATTTGCATCAGAAACAGGAAAGAAAGCAGGAGAATTCTATACTCCCCAGGCAGTATCCAAGATACTGACCCAAATTGCAATTGCAGGGCAGGAAGATAAAAGAGGCCTGTCTGTTTATGATCCCTGTATGGGATCCGGTTCCCTTCTTCTGAATGCGAAAAAATATGCAAAGAAACCGGAATATATTAGATATTACGGTCAGGAGTTGAATACATCAACGTATAATCTTGCCAGAATGAATATGTTTCTTCATGGAATTGCACCGGAAAATCAGAATCTCCGGAATGGCGATACACTGGATGAAGACTGGCCAACAGGAGAAGAAATAGATTTTAATATGGTACTTATGAATCCTCCTTATTCTGCCAAATGGAGTGCGGCAGCCGGATTTTTGCAGGACGAAAGATTCAATGATTATGGAGTATTGGCACCGAAATCAAAGGCTGATTATGCTTTTCTCCTTCATGGATTGTATCATCTGAAGGGTAATGGAACTATGGCAATCGTACTGCCACATGGCGTTTTGTTCCGTGGAGCAGCAGAAGGAAAAATCAGGGAAAAACTTCTTCGTTCCGGAAATATCTACGCAGTCATCGGACTTCCGGCGAACCTATTTTATAATACATCTATTCCTACGTGTATTATTGTGTTGAAAAAACAAAGAGAAGATGGAGATGTATTATGCAGGGATGTATTATTCATTGATGCTTCGAAGAAATTCAACAAAGGTAAAAAACAGAATGAAATGACAGATCAGCATATTGATGAGGTCATGGAATTATATAATAAACGTGAAACAGTAGAAAAAGAATCCTTCCTTGCAAGCTTTGAAGACATCGAGAAAAACGATTTCAATCTGAACATTCCCCGCTATGTAGATAATTTTGAAAAAGAGGAAGAAATAGATCTGAATGAACTGTTATCTGAAATGAAGAAAACAGATGAAGAACTGGAGCAGACACAGACAGAGTTCATGTCCCTTTTAAAGGAACTGACCTCTCCGGATGAGAAAATAATGTCTTCGTTAAATGATCTGATCGGAAAAATGGAGGGCAGATAGCATGGCAAAACCGACGATTAGATTTAGGGGATTTGATGATGAGTGGGAACAGCGTAAGGTTGATGAAGTCATGAGTTGTATTACGGATTATGTTGCGGCTGGATCGTTTGCTGATATTAGAAATAATGTTACTTATTTAGATCAAGATGGTTATGCGCAGCTTGTGAGAACTGTTGACTTGAAGAATAAATTTGAAAATCATGATTTTGTTTACGTTGGAAAAAAAGCATTTGAATATTTGTGGAGAGTGAATCTTAACGAAGAGTGTATTGTATTGCCTAACATAGGAGCAAATATAGGTGAAGTCTACTATATAAAGCCGTTAGACCTTCCTGAGGAACACAATGTATTGGGACCAAATGCAATTTTGTTGAAAACGAAAGAGGACAATTATTTTGTTTTCACAGATTTAAATACAGATAGATTTCAAAGTCAATTATTTGAAAATGTTGGATCAAGTGGGCAACCTAAATTTAATAAAACAGAGCTAAAGAATATTAACTTGTTGATTCCCCAATATAAGGAACAAGAGAAAATCGGAGCGTATTTTAAGCGACTCGACCACCTCATCACTCTTCAC
>CAVEKJ010000402.1:0-2362 GCA_963616205.1 Prevotella sp. | reverse complement strand
AAAAGCAGAAAAATAAAAAGATACAGCTCTGGGAACTGAAAGGGTTTCCAGAGCATTGTTGGCTTACTGAAAATTTAAGACTAGGGTTAATGAAAAATTATGGATGAGAAAATGTTAAAAAAGAATGCAGTGCCTGTGATCGCGTCAATGATCACTGCGATTGCTTTTTCTTTTTCCGGGCTTCCACTGGATGGCAACAGTTCTGTACAGAAAATGAGCAATGTTTATAATGGGCTGGGCTGTATGAGCCTGCTGGCATGGATCCTGCTCCTTATTTTGTACGTAAAAGGATGGGATGGTTACCGGAAATACAGAAACTGGCAGTCGCATGTTCTGGCGGCATTTTTTTCCGTAGGAATGCTTATAGGCACTTCTTATTTTACAAATGGAAACTGGGATTTTCTGTTTGGAGCAAAGAAACAGATCCTGATCTCGGCCGGCTGTTTTGTTGGTTTTTATGTGCTCTGTGATATGGCAATCGCGTATTTCTGGAAGATCCCGGAAACAGAATTCTTCAAAAAAGCCTGCGCGCGGATCCCTGGCAGAGATGGAGAAATTTTGTGGTTCCGCCTGGCAAAGATATCCATGATCATTGGATGGACACCGTTTATCCTGGCATTTCTTCCAGGTTCGATCCCGGCAGACGGGTTCCGGCAGCTGGATGTATTTTTGGGAGCTATGCCGCTGGATAATCATCATCCCTGGGTACTGTCTATGATCATGGGCGGATTACTGACGCTTGGAAAAACCATCTGGTGTTATAATTTCGGAGTATTTCTGATCGTCGTCGTATTTACTGCCGTGGAAATCTGGTGTTACAGTGCGGTGATCCGTTACCTGTACAGATGGAAAGCTCCGAAATGGATCCTTTTTGGTACGATTCTGATGTTTGCATTTGTTCCTATATTTGGAAGTTATGCCCAGGCAGTGATCAAAGACGGATTGTATACGGCAGTGATCACGCTGTATTTTGCGGTATATATAGATACGTGCCGCTCGTTTTCTACAAAAAAGATCGTGTATCTGTTTTTGCTTGGAATCAGTGTCTGTCTTACCAGAAATAACGGCATCCATCTGGTCCTGCCGTCATTGATCCTTATGTTTTTCCTTCTGGTGAAGAGTGCAAGAAAATATGCACTGATCCTGGCTGTCTGTGTGTTTGCCTGCTATCTTGGAGTGGAAAAAGGAGTGGCACCTGCCCTTGGCGTGGCGCCGGGATCCAGATGTGAGATGCTTTCGGTGCCGTTTCAGCAGACTGCCAGATATCTGAGAGAGTATCCGGATGATGTAACCGCAAGTGAGAAAAAAGCGATCGACCGGATCCTGGATTATGATGTTCTTGCAGAGAATTATGATCCGGAGCTTTCGGATCCTGTGAAAAACACATTCAGATTTAAGGATAATGATGAAGATCCAAAGCTGGATGGATATATGAAAGATTACTTCAAAGCCTGGTTTTCCATGTTCCGCCGTCATCCGGCTGTGTACGTACAGGCAACATTGAACAACATCTACAGTTATAATGATCCGTTTCATATAGGAAGAGCCCAGCAGGGAGTATACCGGTTCTACATAGATAAAGGGTACAAAAAGAAGGCCGGTATCGATGTCCATTATGTGGGCTCAAAAAAGATCCAGTACATGTTCCGGATCTACGATGAATTATGGATGCGTGCACCGGGACTGGGACTTATCTTAAGTGCGGGAACTTATACCTGGTTTACGTTGCTTCTGATGGGATATCTTCTCGTGAAAAAACAATGGAAAAAACTTCTGATCTTTGCGATACCGGTGCTGAATATACTGATCTGCGTGGTTTCGCCGGTAAATGGAATGATCCGGTATATGTGGCCGGTCATGACCATTATGCCTATGCTGCTCTGGTGGATCTTCCGGCCGGAAGAAAAGGCAGCCACAGATTAAAAGGTATTCATCATTTCATAAAGACGGCTCTTATCCAGAATGCGGATCGATCCCCGCGAGATCTGGATGGAGCCGTCTTTATTCATTTTTTTGAGGCTTCGGCTCACTGCTTCCCTGGCACTTCCGATGGAGCGGGCGATTGCCTCCTGGGTGAGAGTGAGCTCATCCGTGCCGGTATCTGCGGCCTCATCCAGAAGAAAAGCGGCGATCCTCTGTGGCAGAGTCATAAAAAATGTCCGCTCGATTCCTGCGATCACATCGGAGAAATGTTCCGTAGTCCGTTTGTAGATGAAGTTTTCCAGATAGATATTGTTTTTCATCAGTCTGGAAAAAGGTACTGCCGGTAGCAGGAGCAGGTCGCAGTCTGTTTCCGCATCGATCTGCACATCAAAGGTAACTGCGGAAAGCATGCAGGAAGCGGAAAGGGTACAGATATCAC
>CAVEKJ010000401.1:0-2366 GCA_963616205.1 Prevotella sp. | reverse complement strand
GATGTATGGATGGAATATGCCTGGAAAAAACAGATCCATGGAGCGATCCTGTCTGCATATAATACCTCCAGAATTTCAGATTCCGGAGGTATTTTTTATGGAAAAAAATAAAGAAGAGGGAAAACAGAAAGAACTGGACCGGGAAGAAAGCCAGGATAAACAGATCCAGGAAACCGGGCAGGTGGTGCTGGATGGAAATTCCAGGAAACATAAGGTGGAACTTCTGACTGTGATCGGAGAAATCGAAGGCCATGAATCCGCACCGTCCCACAGTAAAACAACGAAATATGAGCATGTCCTGCCCAAACTGGCACTGATCGAAGATGATGAAGAAATCGAAGGACTTCTGATCCTTTTAAATACAGTAGGAGGAGATGTGGAGGCGGGACTTGCCATTGCGGAGATGATCGCGTCTTTAAGTATTCCCACGGTTTCTCTGGTGCTGGGTGGTGGTCATTCCATAGGAGTTCCTATGGCAGTATCCGCGGATTATTCTTTTATTGTGCCAAGTGGGACTATGGTCATCCATCCGGTGCGGCAGAACGGGATGTTCATCGGCGTGGCACAGTCTTACCGTAATATGGAAAAGATCCAGGATCGGATCACAAACTTTGTGTCAAAACACTCACGTATCACGGTAAAACGGATGGAAGAACTGATGCTGGATACTTCACAGCTTGTAAAAGATGTAGGAACCATGCTGGAAGGAGAAGAGGCGGTAAAAGAAGGCCTAATCGATAAAGTTGGCGGGATCCGGGATGCTCTGGACAAGTTGTATGCGCTGATCGAAGGGAAGAAAACACAGAAATAATCACTTTTTTATGTGGGTTTTGGTGAAGTTGGTTATACATGACTAACGTAGTTGCGCTGTGCTGTGGTAAAGAAAATCGACAGAAATTATAAATCTCCCCTTGCCATATGCTGATTTTTAGCGTATTATTAGTAAAGGTTTATAATTTGCGCGAGGAGGAAGACCATGTATAAGGTTTTAAAAGCTGAAACGCTGGCAGCTAAGATCCATCTTATGGTTGTGCATGCACCACGTGTTGCAAGTCACTGTCTGCCAGGACAATTTATCATTGTAAAACTTGACGAGAAGGGAGAGAGAATCCCGCTTACTATCTGCGATTACGATCGCGAGGCTGGAACAGTTACCATCGTATTCCAGGAGATCGGAGCATCTACAATTAAGATGTCCGCACTGAAAGAAGGAGATTCTTTCCGTGACTTTGTAGGACCACTTGGATGTCCATCTGAGTTCGTACACGAGGATATCGAAGAACTCAAGAAGAAAAAACTGGTATTCGTTGCCGGTGGTGTTGGTACTGCACCTGTTTATCCACAGGTTAAATGGCTCCATGAGCATGGCATCACAGCAGATGTTATCCTTGGTTCCAAGACAAAGGATATGGTTATCCTTGAGAAAGAGCTTGCATCTGTTTCCAATCTTTATGTTACAACAGATGACGGTTCCTATGGCCGTTCCGGTATGGTAACCAAGACTCTTGAGGATCTTGTAACAAACGAGGGCAAACATTATGATGTCTGTGTTGCAATTGGACCGATGATCATGATGAAATTTGTCTGTCTTCTTACCAAGAAGCTTGGCATTCGTACAATTGTCAGCATGAACCCGATCATGGTTGATGGAACTGGTATGTGCGGTGCTTGTCGTCTTCAGGTCGGTGATGAGATCAAGTTTGCCTGTGTAGACGGACCGGAGTTCGACGGACATCTCGTTGACTTTGATCAGGCTATGAAGAGAAGTCAGATGTATAAGACTCAGGAGGGTCGTGCATTACTGAAACTTCAGGAAGGCGATACCCACCACGGTGGATGCGGACAGTGCGGAGGTGACAAGTAATGGCAGATGCAAAAATGTTAAAAAAAGTTCCTGTAAGAGAGCAGGATCCGAAGGTACGTGCGACGAACTTCGAGGAAGTATGTCTTGGATATAATCAGGAAGAGGCAATGGAAGAGGCACAGAGATGTCTCGGATGTAAGAAACCGAAATGTGTAGAGGGATGTCCGGTATCCATCAACATTCCTGGATTTATTGAACACATCAAAGAAGGCAACACGGAAGAAGCTTACAAAGTGATCGGATTATCTTCCGCACTTCCGGCTATCTGCGGCCGTGTCTGCCCACAGGAATCCCAGTGTGAGGGACAGTGTATCCGTGGTAAAAAAGGTGAGGCTGTTTCCATCGGTAAACTTGAGAGATTTGTTGCTGACTATGCTCTGGAGCATGATATCAAACCTGCAGGAGCAGAGGTTAAGAACGGACATAAAGTTGCAGTTATCGGTTCCGGTCCATCCGGACTTACCTGCGCAGGTGACCTTGCGAAAGCAGGTTATGATGTAAC
>CAVEKJ010000400.1:0-2377 GCA_963616205.1 Prevotella sp. | reverse complement strand
GTCTGTACGGTGAATGGTAATTCCTCGTCCCCTTGTGACAAAGCCCACGATCTCATCACCTGGAATCGGGCTGCAGCATTTGGAAAAACGAACGGCTACATCGTGGATGCCTTTAACCACAATACCGCTTTTGCTCTTGGCAATGTGAAGTTTCTCCTGTGATTCGGAAGCCGCTTCCAGAACCTGCTCATCCGTGAGATTCTTCTTATGCTCCCGCTCATAAGCTTCTACAAGTTTATTAAACACCTGGCCCTCTTTCAGGCCGCCATGTCCAATGGCTGCCAGAACAGAATCCCAGTCTCGGAAACCGTATTTACGCATTACAGATTCCATATACTGTGGTTTTGTATACAGGCCGGGTTTAAATCCTTTGGTCTTGGCATACTGGTTCAGCATGTCCTTTCCCTTCAGGATATTATCTTCTTTCAGTTCTTTTTTAAACCACTGGTTGATCTTGTTCTTGGCCTGGGTGCTCTTTACGATCTTCAGCCAGTCACGGCTGGGCCCCTGGGAATTCTGGGATGTGATGATCTCAATACGGTCACCGTTTTTGATCTTGTATTCAATAGGAACCAGTTTGCCATTGACTCTGGCACCTACCATCTTATTTCCTACTGCACTGTGCACGCTGTATGCAAAATCGATCGGTGTGGAACCGTTTGGAAGGGTTTTTACATCTCCCTGTGGGGTAAAACAGTAAACACTGTCTGCAAAAAGGTCCAGATCATTCTTCAGAAGGCTCATGAATTCCCGGTTATCGGACATATCACGCTGCCACTCCAGGATCTGACGTAACCAATTCAGCTTCTCTTCTTCGCTCTTTCCAGGTTTCTTGCCATCGGAAGTTTCTTTATATTTCCAGTGGGCCGCAATACCATATTCTGCGGTTTTATGCATCTCGAAAGTACGGATCTGGATTTCGAAAGGCTGTCCATTAGGGCCAATAAGAGTGGTATGCAGAGACTGATACATATTGGCTTTCGGCATTGCGATATAATCTTTAAATCTGCCTGGGATCGGCTTATACATTTCGTGGATAACACCAAGAGCCGCATAGCAGTCTTTCACAGTGTCCACGATAATACGTACGGCAAACAGATCATAAATCTGGTCAATGGTCTTATCCTGATTGACCATCTTCTTATAGATACTGAAGAAATGTTTCACACGGCCGTCTACCTGTGCCTTGATGTTGGCATCATCCATGTGCTGCTTGACCTGCTTCACGATCGAATTGACAAAAGCTTCGCGGGCACTTTTACGAAGAGCTACTTTTTCTACAAGGTCATAGTAAACGTCCGGTTTCAGATATTTAAGAGAAAGGTCATCCAGCTCCACCTTGATCTTGGAAATACCAAGACGCATGGCGATGGGAGCATAGATATCCATGGTTTCCCTTGCCTTCTCCTGCTGCTTCTCCGGCCGCATATACTGCAGGGTACGCATATTATGGAGACGATCCGCAAGCTTGATCAGAATGACTCGGATATCCTTGGCCATTGCCAGGAACATCTTACGTAAGTTTTCTGCCTGAACCTCTACCTTATCCTTGGAATAGGACAGCTGCCCCAGTTTGGTAACGCCATCTACCAGAAGTGCTACCTCGGAACCGAATTCTTTTTCTACTTCTTCATAGGTCATCCAAGTATCTTCTACCGCATCGTGAAGGAGTCCTGCCACAATGGTCTCCTTATCCAGCTCAAGATCCGCAAGGATGATCGCCACACAGAGAGGATGAATGATATAAGGCTCACCGGATTTACGCTTCTGATCCTTATGTGCCTCACTGGCCACTTTATAGGCCTTCTCGATCATGGAAATATCTGTAGACGGATGATATTTTTTCACGCTTTTTATCAGTTCCTGATAGAGGACTTCAGGACTGGTAAAATCATGCATGGATTTCACCGCCGCATCTGCCTTCCGGACAGATTCCCTTTTTTCTTTTTCTTCTTCCTTCTGCATTTCAATGTTCTGTTTTTCCGTATTTTTTGTCTCTGCCATTAAATCCCACCTGCCTGTGCACAATTTCATACTGCCGTATGACTACAACAGTTCACATCCCCTTCCACCGACAAAAAATTACTTTCCGTCGTAACAGATCACAGATGCCACATCATAACCTTTCAGACGGTCACGTCCTTTCAGGCCTGCAAGCTCCATGAGGAAAACAACCTTTACAACCTCACCGCCAAGCTCCTCCACAAGCTTGATAGCAGCTTCCACACTTCCCCCTGTTGCGATCAGGTCATCTACGATCACAACCTTCTGACCTGGCTTGATGGAGTCTTTGTGCATCTCAATGGTTGCACTTCCATATTCCTTGCCATCGGAAGTTTCTTTATATTTCCAGTGGGCCGCAATACCATATTCTGCG
>CAVEKJ010000399.1:0-2383 GCA_963616205.1 Prevotella sp. | reverse complement strand
GCCCTGGCATTTGTCACACTGTTTCTGTATAAGTATAAAGACAGCAATGACAGTTTTCTTTTTATAATGGGTACACTGCTTGGCGGTGCCTATGAATATCTGTGCAGTGTACTTGCAGAGATTGTTTTTGGAAAAGTATTCTGGGATTACAGTGGACTACCCTTCAACCTTGGGGGAAGGATCAATTTGCTGTACTGTTTTTTCTGGGGAATTGCGGCAGTAGTCTGGTTTAAAAAAATATATCCCCGTTTGTCCGGATGGATCGAAAAGATTCCGGTCAGACCGGGAAAAATCGTTACATGGATCCTGATCCTGTTTATGGTCTGCAATATGGCAGTTTCTTTTGTGGCGTTGGTACGCTACGATCAGCGTGCGGATGGAATTAAGGCAAGGAACACAGTCGAGCAGTGGGTGGATACACATTATGATGATGCCCGGATGAAGCAGATTTATCCGAAAGCGAAATCTGCACGTTAACTGAATCAGGGAAGTTTCCTGCTGGATTGCGAATATCCGTCTGAACATAGGGTATATGGACGGGAGAAAATACATAAATTTTATAAAGCTATGAAGGAATGTTTCCTATGATTTCTCTCAGTCTTTGTATGATTGTAAAAAATGAAGAAACAGTACTGGAGAGAATTCTGGAACCGGTGTCCAAGATCATGGATGAGATCCTGATTGCGGATACCGGTTCTTTGGACAGAACAAAAGAAATCGCGGGGCAGTATACGTCACAGGTGTTTGATTTTCCCTGGTGTGACGATTTTTCTGCTCCGCGAAATTTTCTTCTGGAAAAAGTCCGCACGGATTACTGGATGTGGCTGGATGCGGATGATATTCTGGATGCAGAAAATCTGGAAAAACTGAAGTTACTGAAAGAAACCCTGGACCGGAAAACCGATGTTGTGATGATGGAATACGCAGCAGGTTTTGACCAGATTGGGAGAACAACATTTTCCTATTACAGGGAGCGGATCTTAAAAACTTCCAGAAACTTCAGATGGAACGGAGCGGTCCATGAGGCTGTGACTCCGGAGGGAAATATTGTCTATTCGGATGTAATGATCCAACATCGGAAATATGGCAGAAGTGATCCGGACCGGAATCTCCGTATTTATGAAAAAATGTTGGCCAGGGGTGAACAACTGGAACCAAGACACCAGCTGTATTATGCCAGGGAGCTGTTTTATCATCAGCGGTATCCAGAGACAGAAAAAGTGCTGCTGGAGTTTCTGAAAGATCCGTCCGGATGGCTGGAAAATAAGATCGATGCCTGTTTTGTGCTTGGACAGTGTTACCGGAACATGGGTGAGATAAAATATGCGCTGGAAGCTTTTCTGTACAGCCTGACAATGGATGTGCCAAGGGCGGAAATCTGCTGTGAGATTGGGAAGCTTTTTCTGGAAAGAGAGTTGTACAGACAGGCTGCCTACTGGTATGGGCAGGCACTTACCGTGCCGTCAGATAAGAAAAAAGGCGGATTTTTTATGGCAGATTATCATGGGTTCGTGCCATATATGCAGCTTTGCGTTTGTTATGATAGACTAGGGTGCCAGGAGCAGGCATTCTTTTTTCATAAAAAAGCGGCGGAGTGTAAGCCGGAGAATCCGGGAGTATTGTATAATCAGAGATATTTTCGGGAGAAATATGGCCTGGTATAAGAAAGGTTCTTTTTACGGTCTGGCAGAGTAAAGCAGGTGATGCCAGCAGCGCACAGGTGAAATATATTGGTCATATACTGTATGGAAAGTTATTTTTCATATGAGGTGATCATAGAATGTTGTGGAAACGCCGGAAACGTAAAGAAATGGAAATGCAGCAGGACAGCCATGAGGATCTGTCCTGCATGTCCTGTTATGGGAATCATAATTCCTGTGGGTGTAATAATGGCGGTTCCAGAGGGTGCCCAGGCCCCATGGGACCAACTGGCCCCACCGGCCCCAGAGGATGCCCAGGGGTGCCAGGCCCGATAGGACCTCAGGGACCGCAGGGTGAACCAGGGATACAGGGATATACCGGAGCGACTGGTGCCACGGGCGCAACAGGCGCCACTGGTCCAGCAGGGGTCACAGGCGCCACTGGAGTAACTGGCCCTACGGGAGCTACCGGGGCAACGGGTCCTGCAGGTACAGATGGGGCAGTTGGAGTGACTGGTCCCACAGGTGCTACCGGAGCTACAGGCCCAGCGGGAGCAGATGGTACAGCCGGAGCAACCGGTCCAACGGGGGCTACCGGAGCTACAGGCTTGGCAGGCACAGATGGAGCAGACGGAGCTACTGGCCCTACAGGAGCCACCGGAGCGACAGGTCCTACTGGAGCAGATGGCACAGCAGGAGCCACAGGTGCCACCGGCCCAACAGGTCCAACAGGCCCAACGGGT
>CAVEKJ010000398.1:0-2383 GCA_963616205.1 Prevotella sp. | reverse complement strand
GATATGATATCAGGGCGAATGGAAGTAGGCTTTTTTTTTATGCCTAAAAAACGACAGTCCGGATATGCCGGCATGCATAGCCCGGGTTGTCCAGCAAGTAAAAAATAAGCGGAGGTGGAAGTCGTGCGCGTAAAGATCACATTGGCATGTACGGAGTGCAAACAGCGTAACTACAACATGACAAAAGAGAAAAAGAATCATCCGGACCGGATGGAGACGAACAAGTACTGCAGATTCTGCAGAAAGCACACACTGCATAAAGAAACAAAATAAGATGCAGGAAAGGATAGTGGGACGATGAGCGAAGCAGCAGAAAAGGCCACTAAGAACACCGATAAACCGAAAAAAAGCTGGTTCAAGGGTCTGAAGGCGGAATACAAGAAAGTTGTATGGCCGGACAGGAAGACCGTCATAAGACAGACCGTAGCCGTAGTGCTTACGTCGCTGGTTCTGGGAATTGTAATCAAGCTCCTGGACATCATCCTGTCTTATGGAATCGACATGCTGATTAGTTTATAGGAGTGAGAAAATGGCAGAGGCAAACTGGTATGTAGTTCATACCTATTCCGGATACGAGAACAAGGTTAAGGCCAACATTGAGAAAACAATTGAAAACAGACACCTGGAAGAGCAGATTCTCGAAGTGAGAGTTCCGCTGCAGGACGTGGTTGAGATGAAGAACGGTGCCAGAAAACAGGTTCAGAAGAAGATGTTTCCGGGCTATGTTCTGATTAACATGGTGATGAATGATGACACCTGGTACGTTGTGCGCAATACCCGTGGTGTGACCGGCTTTGTCGGACCGGGATCGAAACCGGTACCTCTGACAGAAGAGGAAATGCGGCCGCTCGGAATCCAGTCTGAAGACGTCGTAGTAGATTTCAAGACGGGAGACAGCGTTACAGTTACAGGCGGTGTATGGGCCGACACGGTAGGTGTGATTCAGGACATCAACCAGAATAAGCAGTGCGTGACCATCAACGTCGATCTGTTCGGCAGGGAGACACCTGTCGAGATCAGTTTCTCGGAAATCAAAAAAATGTAGCAGGTCGGACGGGAGCATAAGCTTCGAACCGACACACACAGAGCATGTGGGAGGGAGAAACCCAGATAGCCCGCAATTACCACAAGGAGGTGCCTAAAATGGCAAAGAAAGTTACAGGTTATATTAAATTGCAGATTCCTGCTGGAAAGGCAACACCGGCTCCGCCTGTAGGTCCGGCTCTTGGACAGCACGGCGTGAACATCGTAGAGTTCACAAAGCAGTTCAACGCAAGAACCGCAGATCAGGACGGAATGATTATTCCGGTTGTTATCACAGTTTATGCAGACAGATCCTTCAGCTTCATCACAAAGACTCCGCCTGCAGCAGTACTGCTGAAGAAGGCATGCAAGATTCAGTCCGGTTCCGGAGTTCCGAACAAGACCAAGGTTGCTACCATCAGCAAGGCTGAGGTTCAGAAGATCGCAGAGATCAAGATGCCGGATCTGAATGCAGCGAACATCGAGTCCGCGATGAGCATGATCGCCGGAACCGCTCGCAGCATGGGCATCGTTGTTGAGGACTAATCGAAACTGTTATAACAAAAGTCAGACGTGGGAGGGAAAACCCTGAATCCCGCAATTACCACCAGGAGGTTATTTGATATGAAACATGGAAAGAAGTATGTTGAGGCTTCTAAGCTCTACGACAAACAGACGCAGTATGATAGAGATGAGGCAGTAGCTATCGTAAAGAAGCTTGCTACCGCAAAATTTGATGAGACCATCGAGGCTCATATCCGTACAGGCTGCGACGGACGCCACGCAGATCAGCAGATCCGCGGCGCTGTTGTACTTCCGCACGGAACCGGTAAGACTGCACGTGTGCTGGTATTTGCAAAGAACGCAAAGGCTGATGAGGCACAGGCAGCAGGCGCAGACTTCGTAGGAGCAGAGGAACTCGTTCCGAAGATCCAGAACGAAGGATGGCTTGATTTCGACGTAGTAGTAGCTACCCCGGACATGATGGGCGTTGTAGGACGTCTGGGACGTGTACTTGGACCCAAGGGTCTGATGCCGAACCCGAAGGCCGGAACGGTAACCATGGACGTTACCAAGGCTATCCAGGAAATCAAAGCCGGTAAGATTGAGTATCGACTGGACAAGACAAACATTATCCACGTGCCGATCGGAAAGGCTTCCTTCACAGAGGAGCAGTTAGCGGACAACTTCCAGACGCTGATCGATGCAATCAATAAGGTAAAGCCGGCAGCTGTAAAGGGCCAGTACCTGAAGAGCGTAACCATCGCTCCGACCATGGGACCGGGCGTAAGACTGAATACAGCAAAGCTTGGTTAATCAAAATTATTGGTTGACATTCATAAAAAGATATGCTATTCTT
>CAVEKJ010000397.1:0-2384 GCA_963616205.1 Prevotella sp. | reverse complement strand
GTACACAATAATAAGGTGTCAATAAACACAGACAGCATCTGTACCAGTCCCTGTTTTACCGGATGACTGACCATTGCAGACGCCGCCGCGTTTGGTGCAGAACCAATACCAGCTTCATTGGAATACAGACCTCTTCGGATTCCCTGCATCATGGCTGAGCCGGCAAATCCGGCAAAAATTGCTTTAAAATCAAATGCTTCTTCGAAAATCTGTGCCAGCACGGACGGAAACTGTCCAATATTCAGTACCACTACCAGCAGGGATACCAGAATATATACAACTCCCATAAATGGCACCAGGGTAGAGGTTACTTTCACAATTCTGTTACCGCCGCCCAGCAGACACCATCCCGTCACCAGTGCCAGAATTCCTCCAATGATCCATGGAGTAACATCTGCATTATAAAATGACTGGCCGGCAAATGTAGACTGAAGATTATAAGAAGCCAGCATATTAAATCCAAATGCATAAGTCAGGATCATGGCTATACAGAAAGCCACTGCCAGTCCCCGGCTGTGAAGTGCTGCTTCGATATAATAAGCCGGTCCACCATAACACTCTCCGTCTTTCCCTTTTTTCTTATATATCTGTGCCAGTGTACTCTCTGCCAGCGCTGATGCACTGCCAAGAATGGCAATGATCCACATCCAGAACACGGAACCTACACCGCCAATACAGATTGCAGAAGATACTCCTACAATGTTACCCGTTCCCACACGGGATGCTGTGGAGACCATCAGTGCCTGAAAAGATGATACACTTTCTTTGCCTTCGGGCTTCTCCATTACAGCACTGCAGGCGTTCTTAAATAAACGTACCTGCGGAAATCTGGTCTGGATGGTAAAATAAATACCGGAACCAATCAATATCACTATCAGCAGTTTGCTGTAGAGAAATGTGTTGATTACATCAATGACCGTTTCGAACATAAGTCCTCCCTCTTAGCAGAATTATTTTTCTGTATATCCCAGATCCGGATTCTTATAATCGCCGCGGGCTTTTTTCTTTTCTACATACGCGCCCCATACGTTTGCTTCGTCTTTGATACCAACAGTCTTTGGGTCAAATAACGGATCAAGGCCTGCATTTTTCTGCTTTTCATAATCCCTGACAATTTTGATCACCTGTGGAGTCAGTAGAAGGATACTGAATGTGTTTACCCAAAGCATACATCCAACTCCGATGTCACCCATTGACCAGATCGTATCTCCGTCAATCAGGATTCCGAACATGCAGAAGATCAGGAATAAAATACGCACGATGGTAACAACTACTTTGTTTTCTCCCCACAGATATTTGCAGGTAGATTCCAGCTGATAGGAATAAGATAACATGGTAGTAAAAATAAAGATAAAAAGCATCACTGCCAGGAACATGGCTCCTGCTTTTCCAATCGATACACGGAGTGCTTCCTGCATGAAAGAAATACCATACTGGATTCCCGGTGCCTGTTCGACCAGAAGTACTGCTCCTGCTCCGTCAGCTGCTACATTATAGGTACCTGCAAGTAAAATACAAAATCCTGTACAGCTGCACACCAGAAGTGTATCAATATATACAGAAAGTCCCTGCACAAGTCCCTGTTTTACCGGATGGGATGTATCCGTTGTTGCAGAGATCAGGGGGCTCATTCCATTTCCTGCATCATTCGAGAAGAAACCTCTCTTGATTCCCCATGCTACTGCAGATCCTACGATTCCACCAAATATTGCATCTTTTCCGAATGCACTGGCAAAAATAGAGCCAAACATCCCTGGAATTTCTTTATAATTCATCACAAAGATCACTATGGTGATAAAGAAATAAATTCCGCACATGATCGGTGCCAGAACTTCCGCAACTCTGCCGATACGCTTGATACCACCCATGGTTACCACACCAACGATGAGAACCATCGCAATTCCAACTGCAACAAATGGGATGCCAAATGCTCCTTTGATCGCAGTGGCTGCAGTCTGTGTCTGCATTGCCGGAAGCAGAAATCCAGGCCCAATGAAAACAGCGATACAGAACAATACCGCCAGAATTCTTCCGAATTTTTTATTTTTGATTCCGTTTGACATATAAAATGCCGGGCCACCGGTTAATTCTCCTAAGTTTCTGGTCTTATATGCCTGGCCAAGAATACATTCCACAATACCGGTGGAAGCTCCCAGGATCGCTGTTATCCACATCCAGAACAGTGCTCCCGGGCCACCCATAAATATGGCGGTTGCGGTGCCTGCGATATTACCGGTACCAACACGTCCGCCTACCGTCGTTGCAAATGCCTGAAATGCTGACAGACCGGTATCTTTCTTATTATCTCCTTTTTCTGTCAGACATTTTACCATGTCCTTGAATCTGCGAACCTGAATGCCACGTAAACGGACAGTAAACCAGAC
>CAVEKJ010000396.1:0-2405 GCA_963616205.1 Prevotella sp. | reverse complement strand
GTCCTAAATGGAGAATACAAGGATCTTTTTAAGGGAAAGAAGCTATGGAAGGGATCGTTGATCCCTTACTTGGCCGCAGAAGGGCTTAAGCATCTGGAAGAGATGGACTATGAGCTCCGGAAAAGATATGCGGGATGGCTGCAGCAATCGGTCAAAAAAGAATATATAGAAGTTTACTTAAAAGCATATGACGCGGTCAAGCAGGCATCTATCCAAAAACAGAGGGAAACCCTTCCCGGGGAGAGAAAGGCGGAATGGAAATATAAAAATGAGATTCTCTTTATTCCCTATCATCCGGATCCCCAGGTGGTAAAGAACTTCGCATCTGTCCGCACCAGCCCCAATATGGCCTGGGATTTTAAAAGGCCCTGTGGGGAACACTTAAAACGCCAGGTTTTCACCGTATTAAATTACATTATAGAAAATTATGGACCAGGGAGGCAGAGAGAGTATAAGCTGACCGGACTGCAACTTTTTTATGACTTCTGTGTGGAACAAAGAATCCAGGATATCGAACTCATGGAAGTGGGACAGGCAGAGCAATTTAAGACCTATCTTATGAATTACATATCCAATGAACAAACGAGAAAAAGGATGTATCCCATTCTATCCATAGCCCGGAAAACCCTGTTCCTGGAAGCCAGAGAGGTTCACTGGCATGCCAATGTCTGGTATTTAAAACGGTTCCACTTTGTAAAGGACCGGCTAAATTACAGCGATGAGATCGAACGCATCTCATTTTTAGATGTCGCTCCCGGAGAGAACCGGGAACTGTTAAAAGAATTTATGCGCTATGAGCTGGGGATCACCGAGCGGGCAGTAAGCACCATCTATGATAAATACCGGAAAATCTTAAAGTTTTTGCAAGCAATGGAAAAGGATAACCTATCCGCACTGGAATGCGATGCAAAGGAGATGGACCGCTATATCAAAGAACTGCAGGAGCTTCCCATAAGTGCCAAGGTTTTTAATGAATATTTAAGCAGTATTGCCTGCTTTTACCGCTTTTTGGTGATCCGAAGATATCTGCCCAAAATTCCTTTTGAAATCGGCTATTATTTAAAAAAGCAGATTCCTGTCCACCATGACCGTTCGGTGGAGGAAGCCACCTGCATGGAGATCATAAAGAACCTGGCTTCCTTTCCGGAAGACCTGCGGCTGATGTTCCTACACTTCTGGTGCGTGGGGCTCCGGATCAGCGAGGTGTGCACCCTGAAGGGGAATGCCTACTTTATGCAGAACAACGATTACTGGATGCAGGTATATCAGATCAAGACCGACACCTACAAGCGGGTGCCGATCCCCGAAACCCTCTACAAACTGATGCAGGTATATCTGGAAAAATACGGCCGGACAAAAGATGCCTATATTTTTCAGAACCGGAAGGGAAATGCCTTTTCCTATGGGACTTTTATATACCAGATGAAAAAATACTGCCAGAAATGCGGGATCCAGGGAGGCGAATACCTTTTTAAATCCCACGATTACCGCCATACGGTGGCAACCACCTTTTATGAGCATGGGGTGTCCGTACAGAGTATCCGGGATTACCTGGGACATAACTGGCAGGAGATGACCATGCAGTATATCGACTATATGCCAAGAAGGATCGCAGAACATAATGATGCCTACTTTGAAGAAGAAGGAAACAGCCTCTTAGCCTGTATGGAGGAAGGAATATGAATGAGCGTATCTATTATCATGAACTGAAATGTTATAAAAAAGCGACCAGGGAGCAGAAGGAAAAATTAAACCGGGAAGATTACTATGATCTATCCCGGCTGCCAACGGGAACTTTAAAAGAGGAATTTAACGGATTCATCCGGCAGCGGGGACGCTGTGTATCCCTTCTGACCATGAAAGCAGAACGGGTGTATTACAACCACATCTGTGAACTGTTAGGAAACTGTGATTTGGAGAGCATCCTGGACGAATCGTATGCCATCCTGGAGGAGAGCCTGAAAAAATGGATGTTTCAAAAAGGGTGGCAGATCAAAAAGCGAAGAGTCAATCTGTATGGAAATGAAACCCTGGAAACAGCAGCCCTGATCCGGTATTTTAAAAAATTTTATGACTATGTTTATGACAGGCTGGAAGACAGTGAGACGGACAAGGATATCTGGCGGCTGGAACGGCTGAATCTTCCTCTGATAGAAGACCCTATCCGGAACGTAAAGACGATAAATTTTACCGGGATCCCCCAGGAGACCATGCGCTGCCACCTAAAGGGTACGATCTTATTCCACTTAAAGTATGAATCCGTGGCGACGGTAAAACGGGAGATTTCCGCAGTCAAGAAACTGGCTGTATTTTTAGAAAAATCCCATCCGGAGATCACTGAGTGGGAAGAACTTGACCGGAAGATCATTGAGGAATTTTTACTCCATCTAAAGATAGAGACCACC
>CAVEKJ010000395.1:0-2405 GCA_963616205.1 Prevotella sp. | reverse complement strand
CCATTCAGCTTGCCTGCATCCCAGAACACACCATACACCCCTGTTCCGTTTTTCAGCTTGTAGTTTACCTCGCTGGAATATACCTTCTTGAAGTCATTCTGTTTCAACACTACCGGAATGATGGAACTGAGCCGCTTGGCTTCCTCAATATCTCCCTCTTCCCTCGGAAGAATATCCGCTGTCGGGAAAGAGTCCATGTAATCTGCGTGCTTGGATATAACGGTGTTAAACAGCCACCCGGATGCCGGTTTAGGGTCTTCCTCGTTGTATTCTGTTTCGATCAGATCCCAGTGCCGCATCTTCCACCATTTTTCGTTCCGGATAATCCGGTCTTCCAGATTCTGCTTGCCCCTCTTATACTTTTTCAGGATTTCCATTGCCTTCCTGACTTCATCCCTTCCGATGGGCTGTTTCATCGGCTGTTCCATTTCCTGCTTCATTGGCTGTTCCATCGGCTTATTCTGTACGTCCATTGCTACCTCCTCACATATATGCTTCTCTTTCTTTCTACTCTCTGGTTCAGAGGATCGTCCTCTGCCCTTATGTTCTTCTTCGCAATCACAGGCTTTATCGGTCTGCTCATGCACATGTAGCGTGTTTCATCCGCTACATGATCCTCCAGGTCCGTGTCCAGATCCTCTACCTTCACCTCGTCATACATCAATAACGGTATGGTTCTTATGAATGCCCTGCAATTCTTGAAGATATACATCATGGGATATCCGTTTTCATCGAATGCAAAGCGGTAATGCATCTGCATCCATCCGGCAATTCTCTCATGATCCCCTTTCTCAAAATAAATCCGGTACCGCAAAGCAACATCATTCACGGATTCCCCTGTATCGGATGCCCAGATAGCCGGATCCGCCACACCCCGTATGTTTTTCCCTTTCAGGTACGGGTGCTGGTCTTCTACCTTCCGGATCTCTGCAAACTGCTTGTCCGGGCTCCACTTCACCCCCTCATTCGGTATTCCTGTACAGCCGTACAGCTCCAGTATCCGGTACATGCGTCCATCATAATCAATCGCCCACCATGCACAGGAGAACGGCTTGGAATAACCGAAATCGTATGACCTGTAGATCTTCCATCCCGGCGGAATATCAAACGGCTCTATGACGTGCGTCCACTTCCTGTCCTCATAATGCACAGGATCATCACGGAACTCCTCAAAGAACTGCCCCTGGAACATGTCCCACGAACCATACAGCCATGCTTCCTTTAGCTTCGGTGGTAATGCTTCCAGAAATTTCACGTAGTTCGGATCCGCTTCCTGCAATGCGGTATTATCCTGCACCAGTGCCTGTGTGAAAGAATAATCCTCCGGATCCTCTCCCTCATCGTAATTCCGGTCAATAAAAATCCGCTTGATGTAGGAATGCCCCTGTCCTCCCGGATTGCAGGTATAATATATCCGCTTCGGGAAATCATTTACACCACGGCAGCAAGCCGCAATTGCCTTTAGCTGATACTCTGAAAAGTTTGTGGCTTCGTCTATGAAAATAACGTCATACTCCGCACCCTGTAATCTGTCCAGATCCGTATCATTCTTACAGTACTGGAAGTCTATCACCGAACCATTCTTGAATTTTAATTGCTTTTCCGTGTTGTTATAGGATGCATAGTCGGGTACCAGCATTGCCCGAAACTGTATAATATGGTTTCTCTGTAGCTCCGGATAGGTCTGCCGCATGATCAGTATTCGGATTCCTGCGTGCTTTGTCGAAAGAAGTGTTGCCTTTGTTCGTACCGCCCACGACTTTCCGCCACCCCTGGCACCACCATACCCCACGTGACGGTGATGATCTTTCAGAAAAAGCTTCTGCTTTTCGTTCGGTTCACTTATGTTCAGCGTTGCCATCAGTCCGCATACCCCTCTGCTCCCTGTAAAACAATCCTGATCTCTTCTTTTTCTTTCCTGTCCACAAGGTCAAACATTTCCCTTAAGCAGTTGATCGCCGGCTGTTTATCACAAAGCTCAATAATCAGATTCCCATAGCGGTCATAGTGATAGGTCTTGATTGCTCTCATATCAAAACGATCCAGCGTTTGCTGGTCTTTCGGTTCCAGGATGAGCCTTTTCTTGTCTTCGCTCCGCTTGATCCGGCACAGATCTCCCATGTTGGCTTCCAGGATCGCCATCTGTGTTTCTATGATCTCTTTTCGAATTTTCACAGCATCATCAATGGCAGATTTTGCAGCCTTTTGTACAAGCTCTTCATACCTTTCCTGAACCTTTCCTTGTTTTGCCAGTATGCAGGCCTTGCTGTCTACCGTGGAATCCTTCCATTTTTGGCTGATCGGATACGCGGTACGGTATGCTTCTCTCTGGCTTTTTCCCTTTACCAGTTCTGCTACGAATTTCTCCTGTGATATATTCAGTTTTTCCTTTACTGTGTATCCAT
>CAVEKJ010000394.1:0-2413 GCA_963616205.1 Prevotella sp. | reverse complement strand
ATCTTCCTGATGATGGTTGTTTGGCATTTCTGTGAGCAGATGTTTCAGATATTCGTATACATCCAGTTCATTAGCCCTGGCACTTTCAACCAGAGTGTATAACACTCCGTTTGCAAATGCCCCTCGTGGAGTATCTGCGAACAGCCAGGCTCGTCTTGCGGTTGCAAATGGTTTTATGTTTGCTTCACAATAATTATTACTCAGAGGGATCCGCCCATCCTCGAGGAATGTTTCAAGATATTTTCTCTGGTTCTGGCAGTATCCGAGTGCCTGGGTAAGTTTTTCATTCACGGTATGCATTGCGGCGGTTTCTTCAACCCACGACCAAAAGGCATCAAGGATCGGTTTTGACGCATCCTGACGCTTCTGTTTCTTCTCTTCGTATGGAAGATCTTTGATCTCGTCTTCAACTTTAAAGAGCAGATTGATATATTCTCTTCCTTCGGCACCTTTGGAACCGGGGATCTCTTTTCCTTTCGCATCCAGAGGGATGCTGTCTATCAGGTAGCGCCTCGCGTGCGACCAGCAAAGCGCCCTTTTTACATCCGGTACTTTATCATAGCCGGCATAGGCATCTGTGATCAGGCATCCTTTATAACCATCCAGCAGCTTTTTCGCATTATCACCACTTCGGCTGCGTGAATAATAAAAGAAAGCTGCCTGGATATTTTCACTCGCTGCACTGCGCATCACCCACATAAAGGATTCGCTACTCGGAAGTTTACTGTCTTCCTTATTACACTGGATCCTGGTCTCATCCATATGAAGCATCTCACATCCAAGCAGTTTTTCATGTATCTTCCAGTAGACTGGTTCCAGCCAGTCCTGGTTGCATCGGATCACCCAGTTAGCCATATTGCTCCGGGACAGCACCAGTCCAAGACGGTACCAGTCTTTTTCCTGCCTGGATAATGGCAGGCCCATGGCAAACTTCTGATACATAACCTGTGCGACCAATGACGGAGTTGCAATCGAATGGGACAGAGGTGATGCCGGCACTGCTGCTTTACAGAAATGGCTCTTTACATTTGGACTTCCCTTTTCACCACATTCCACACATTTTGCTATCTGCTGCACGATCTGTTTTACGATAACTTTTGCAGGACAGAACTCTACTTCCGTACGGACCACACGTTTTCCAACCACTTTCATTTCCCCACCACAGACACTGCACTTTTCTTCCGGTGGAATAATGTATTCTTCAATCTCTTCCGGAAGACCTGCCAGCATCTCTGCCCGGACACCCGGCTGACGTGCTGTTCGTTTATACGGTCTTACTGTGATCTTTGCCTTTGACAGGTTCAGCTGTTCTGCAAGTTCCTGAACGGATCCAAACAACGACAATTGTCCATCCACCTGTCTGGTGACTTCGGTGGATGGACCAAATAACTTTTTCCTGGCATGAAGCAGTGCCTGGATCATGTTGTCAATCTGGATATTCTGTTTTCGGATCTTTTCATCCCGTTCCTCGATAAGCTTTCTGCTGGTTTCCAATTCCTGTGCCTGTTTCGCTGCAAGTTCCCTCAGCATCAGCAATTCTTCATGCTCTGTCATGCCCGTTTTCCTCACGTTTTTTACTACCATCATTATACCATTTTTTTTGCTGCTTTTCTATAGGAACAGAAGATTTCAGCAACTGAAAAATGCTGAATTTTCGGGCGTTCCAGCAACTTTTCAGTGCATGATAACGATGATTAGAAACAAGTGTTTTTACGGTCGATCTTTACCTGATGATGAGCTTTTTTCTGCTCTATTTCCAGTCCCTGAAGAAGCCATTCGACCTGCTGAAAAGTGATCTCTTTTACTTCATCCGGTGTCCTGGGCCATTGAAATTTCATATCATCCAGAAGTCTCTTGGTCGCCAGTACAAACCCATTATAATCATACCGCAGGACTTTTATGGAATCTCTCCGTCTGTTGCAGAAGATAAACACATAACTGCCATTATACGGATCAAGTTTAAAATTTAGTGTAACGGTTGCGACCAGTCCCGGGATCTGTTTTCGAAAATCTGTGGCCCCACAGGCAAGAAAGATACGGGATGCGCCTTCGGCGATCTGCCTCATCATAACTTTTTCAATGTCTGCAAAAGTTTTAAAAGTGTATCAGTATTAAAATCTTCCGGTATATATATCTTCATTCCCTGAGAATAGATCATCAGCCGGTTGTCGTTGGATGCGGTACGGTTCTGCTGATTATGGGAATAATTTTGAGGTACGGACCGCAATACCTCTCCGAAAGTTGTTGCTGACTCCTGATTTGCTCTGGTCATAAGCATTGCCTCCTTGATATCATGTTTTTTCACAGTATATCAAGAGGGAATGCATCAGTCACTACGCCATGTTTTGAGGCACTTACAATCCACAAATCTGGATTACCTGAATAAACTGACCAAGCTGGATCTGCTTGTGAT
>CAVEKJ010000393.1:0-2414 GCA_963616205.1 Prevotella sp. | reverse complement strand
GTATGTGGTGAATCAGTTTTACAGGAAGTCTTATAATGAAGACAGGGATTTTTATGAGCAGTTTTATGAGCGCCTGGAAGAGGGAAAAAGCCTTCTGAGCCTTGGCGTTTAGAAGAACGATCAGCGGAGGAAAGAAAGGACTTATATATATGAACTTAAATCAGCTGACATATTTTGTGACACTTGCTCAGATCGAAAATTATACCAGGGCAGCCAAAAGGCTGGATATCACCCAGCCAAGCATGAGTCATGCCATTTCCAATCTTGAAAAAGAACTCCAGGTGCCTCTTTTTGAGCGCCACGGAAGAAATGTGACCATGACGAAATATGGGGAAATGTTTTTGAAATATGTGCAGGACTCTTTGCATATCCTGAATCTTGGTGTGGAGAGGGTTCAGGAGGCGGCAAGGATTCCGGGAGGAAGCATTTCTATCGGATACATTCATACCCAGGGACGCCGGTTTATTCCGGAGCTTGTCCGTGGATTCTTAAATGAGCAGGAAGGGAAAAAGATCGATTTCCATTTCCAGAATGCGGCAACCGGAAATCTGATCCGGGGCCTGAAAGAAGAAAAATTTGACGTGATCTTCTGTTCCCGTGCGGAAGGGGAAAAAGAGATCAGTTTCGTGCCGGTAGCAGAAGAAAAACTGGTAGCAGTAGTACCGGAAAAACATGCCCTTGCAGGCAAAAATACAGTGACTATACAGGAGCTGGGACAGTATTCCCAGGTGACATTTACCCCTACCAGTGGACTGTATTTTGTGATCCGGGAGCTTTTTGAAAAAGAGGGGATCGTGCCGGAGACTGCCTTTGAGGTAGAAGAGGACGGAGCCCTTGCAGGCATGGTGGCAGAAGGCTTCGGTGTGGGGATCGTGCCGGATGTGCCTGTGATCCATACCCTGCCTGTGAAGATCTTAAATATCGAGAATCTTCATTATCGCCGTTACATATATATGGGAATGTTAAAGAACCGGTATCCAAGTTCTCTTGTGGAACAGTTCCGGGATTACATATACAAGCATTACCGGATCTATGAAGTGATACAGTAGAATATCTGAGAAAAAAATCTCTGCTTCTTATGAGGAGGCGGAGATTTTTTGCAGGGAATGCTAAAGGGATAAAGGCGGAGCTATAGATATGATTGATAAAAAATATCTATGGATAATATGCGCAAATTCAATAAAAGTTTAGGTTGAGATAAAAATGTTCAGTTGGTATAATAAGGACAGACACTTGAGATTTAAAGTGATAAAGTGATGACGGAAATCCGTAACAAAATGAACGAAGCAAAGGAGAAATTATGAACCAGTTAGAAGTATTAAGAGAGAGCCTTGGACAGTGCGATGAGATCATCCTGGACGCACTTCTCATGAGAAACAGAATCGTTGAGGATATTATGGTATACAAGGAAGCCCATGATCTTCCGGTACTGCAGCCGGAGCAGGAGGCGAAGCAGAAAGGATGGCTGGAAGCCAGAATGGAAGGCAGACGCCATAAGAAAGAAGTTAATGATGTTTTCGCAAGCATCACACAGAATAGTAAGAGAATCCAGTCCAGAAATCTTTTCAATTACAATATCTTCCTGATCGGATTCATGGGTGCAGGTAAATCTACAATTTCTGATTACCTGAAGAATGCACTTGCCATGGACGTTGTAGAGATGGATCAGTGTATCGTGGAGAGACAGGGAATGAGCATTTCCGATATCTTTGAGACTTACGGAGAAGAGTACTTCCGTGAGCTTGAGACAAATCTTCTGATTGAGATGCAGTCCCAGTCCAACGTTGTCGTATCCTGTGGCGGCGGTGTTCCGATGAGAGAGCGCAATGTTGTTGAGATGAAGAAAAACGGCCGTGTCGTACTCCTCACCGCAAAACCGGAGACAATCCTTGAACGTGTAAAAGACAACCATGACCGTCCGCTTCTTGAGAACAACAAGACTGTTCCGTTCATCGCAGACCTGATGGAGAAACGTCGCACGAAATATGAGGCAGCAGCAGACATCGTAATCCAGACAGACGGAAAGAGTGAGCTTGAGATCTGCGAGGAGCTGATCCACAGCCTTCGTGAGGCAGATGCGAATAAATAATCGTTGATCGCAGAAATAGAATAACCTACATAAGAAAAAGACAGCTGTCCGATAAACCGTACAGAAACAAGACGGGAATCGGGCAGCTGTTTTTTAATTGGTTTTATAAAAAATCTCCTTCGAAGTCTCTTCAATCACAAACTTCTTAAAGGCTTCCACAACCGGTGGATGATACACATCTTTCAGCATGGCCATATAGAAATTCCTCTGCCAGCTTGGGGAGACAAGAGGCAGGATCTTAAGATCCAGTGAGTGGAGGATCGGGATATCCGGGGCAATGCAGATGCCGAAATTATTGGCCACAAATCCGGCGGCAACCTGATCC
>CAVEKJ010000392.1:599-2415 GCA_963616205.1 Prevotella sp. | reverse complement strand
CCCACGGAAGGATCTCATCCAGGCTTCTTTCACGGAGTGTGTAAAATGTCATATCTACGCCACATTCAGCCATAGCTTCTTTCCAGAGATCATAATCAAAGTTTTCTGTCCATGCATCATAAAGAGCACCTTTTTCATAAGCTCTTAAGATCACATCCGCACATCGTCTGTCTCCTCGTGCAAGGAAGCCCTCCAGAGCAGTTACATCCGGCTCATGCCAGTTGTAACGGATGCTTCTCTGGTTCAGCTGGGCGCGGACCTCACTCTTAACAACTTTCGCTTTCTCTACAAAATCTTGTTCCGTATACATCGGTGCCCACTGGAACGGGGTAAACGGTTTCGGCACAAAGAAGGAAGTGCTGACGTTGATCTGTACCTTACCTCTACGCTTTTCTTTCGGAACTACCTCATAATAGGTCTCCGCAATTTTCTGTGCCAGATGAGCAATTCCTTTCATGTCATCTTCTGTTTCTGTAGGAAGACCGAGCATAAAGTAAAGTTTTACCTGATTCCAACCTCCCTTGAATGCTTCGCCTGCACCATGAAGGATCACTTCCTCTGTCAGACCTTTATTGATAACATCACGAAGTCTCTGGGAACCAGCCTCCGGAGCAAAAGTCAGACTGCTTTTCTTTACATCCTGCACTTTACTCATAACATCCAGTGCAAAGGCATCGATCCTGAGAGATGGCAGAGAAATATTGATGGCTTTTCCATGAAATTCATCGATCAGGAAATTTACCAGTTCTTTCAGATGAGAATAGTCACTGGAACTCAGAGAACTCAGGGAAATCTCTTCATGACCTGTATTTTTCAGCATCGTACGTGCAGATTCTTTCAGAGTTTCCACATCACGTTCACGGGTTGGACGGTAGATCATTCCAGCCTGGCAGAAACGGCATCCACGGATACATCCACGCTGGATCTCCAGAGTCACTCGGTCCTGTGTGGCCTTAATATGAGGAACAACCGGAGATTCTACTGCACGGTATTCTTTCTCCATATCTATGATCAGCTGCTTCTGAACTTTTTCCGGAACGCCTTCCTCTGTTGGAGCAAAAGCTGCGATCGTACCGTCTTCTTTATAGGAAACTTCATAAAATGCCGGAACATAAATTCCCGGTATCTTTGCTGCTGCCAGAAGGAAATCCCTCCTGCTGCCGCCAGCCTTCTTATTCGCCTTATATGCATCAAAAAGGGCGTCATAAACAGTTTCGCCCTCGCCAATATAGAACATATCAAAAAATGGCGCCAGAGGCTCCGGATTGTACGCACAGGCACCACCACCGATCACGATCGGATCATCTTCCCTACGTTCTGCACTTTTCAGCGGGATTCCACTGAGGTCAAGCACCTGAAGAATATTGGTATAGCACATTTCGTACCCGATCGTAATGCCAAGAAAATCAAAATCCCGGATCGGTTCCTGGGATTCCAGCGCAAATAACGGGATCTTCTGTTCCCGCATCACCTTATCCAGATCCGGCCACGGAGAGAAGAGACGCTCACACCATACGTCCTCACGCTGGTTGAACATATTGTAGAGGATCATCATGCCGAGGTTCGACATACCGATCTCGTAGACATCCGGGAAGCACATTGCGAAACGGATTTCTACCTCATTTTTATCTTTCATTACAGAGTTGACTTCGCCGCCTATATAACGGGCAGCCTTGTCAACTTTAAGCAATATTTCATCACTTAATGCTAATTTTCTCATTCTATCCCTTTCTAAAATTAGTAATATTTCACAAATAACTTAAAAGTAAAAATTTCAGTGAAACATCAAAAATGTTTATATTTGTAGGTCAATTCT
>CAVEKJ010000392.1:0-589 GCA_963616205.1 Prevotella sp. | reverse complement strand
GGTTATCATTACCCGCAAACAGCTAGTATCCTGCGGATTTTTACGAACTTATCGTAAAGAAAAATGGGCATTTTGTACCTTTAAATACAATGCAATACCAAATGTCACTAATAGCACAAAATTGACATACCTTCTCCCTATTATAATCATCTATGGCTAGGATTTCAAGAAAATTGTGTTCTTAACTGTATATGGCAATACCTTTAGATGGACTCGTGAAATTAACCCGATAGAGCAGCCAGTCCAAAATACGCACTTACATCTGAAATATCAATCGCTAGAGGTTTTTGGGGCTCAGAAACAAGAACCCTATTCATATAAGGCTCTATCAAGCTGGCAACATCAATTACTTTCATTTGTGATTTCACGTAGACATCTTTTGTAAAATCTGCGCTATAGTGCCCAAGACTCATTGAAATAGCTTTCATACTCACGTTATATTCAGAAAGAATAGATGCATAGGTTGTCCTGAGTTTTCTCCATTCAATATATCTAAATCCACATTTATTAACAACCCTTTTGTAGGCTTTATCCTTAAAGCTTCTGTTCCATGGCAGACCATTGTCCTGGCATATAATATATCCCAGAT
>CAVEKJ010000391.1:0-2426 GCA_963616205.1 Prevotella sp. | reverse complement strand
GGATACCGTAGACTGGATCGCCAGCTTGCCAAGCTGAAACATACTGTTCTCAACTCCGGACGGGATTCCAAGGCCAAGGATACGGCCGATCATGCCCCAATCCGGACGGATTTTCAGATAATCCCGGACAACAATAGGCTGGCGGTCTTTTCTCAGCTGATAGAGAACTGCCACCGCACAGAAGATACGGGAAACCAGTGTGGAGATCGCCGCACCTGCAACTCCCAGATGGAATACCCAGATCAGGACCGCGTTTCCCCCGATATTCATCACATTGGAGATCATGGAGATCGTCATCGGCCCTCTAGTATTATCCTGGGCACGGAAAATCGATGCCGCAGAATCATAAGCCGCAATAAACGGGAATGACAACGCTGTGAAAAAGAAATACGTCTCCGAAGCACGCATAACATCCGCTTCCACCGCCCCAAAGATCAGACGTAGCAGAGGCTTCTGAAAGATCAGACAGACCGCTGATACCGCTACAGAGATCGCTGTAATGATAAAAAGCACCTGCCTTGCGGACATGTTGGCCTTCTCATAATTCTTCTGCCCGATATATTGTGCACAGACGATCGCACCTCCTGCTGCCAGCGCCGAAAAGGCCTGGATCAGAAGTATATTGATGGAATCCACCAGGGATACCGCAGAAAGAGCCGCAGATCCCACATTACTGACCATCATGGTATCTGCGGTTCCCATTATCGAATTCAAGATCTGTTCCAGCACTACCGGAACCAGAAGATTACGAATCATCCGGTTGGTAAACATATGCTGCTGTTCCATTGTTACATCCCCCGCATTACTTATTTATGAAATGACAAAGCAGAAATAAATTGTCTGTATTTTATCAATCATACGTTCTTTGACATTATACCCTTTTCCAGCTCTTTTTCCAATATATTTTCTGCTGTTTTCTTTATATTGTGTGTTTCTCTATTGTACAGCTGTGCTCTTTTGTTTTCTTGTTGTAATTGATCCCGACCAGGAGAATGTCACCGGTATAAGAACTGACAGCTTCCGGATATTCTTTGTCTTTTATCTGACTGATCGCTGTCTGTGCATCCTGATTCCATTTAAGCTCTATGATAAGTGCCGGGTAATCCTGTATATACTCCGGTTTCGGAATGTATACAAAATCGGCAAATCCTCTTCCTGTCGGTAATTCCCTGACTGGTTTAAAATAATACTGCATGGTACCCAGATAGGCAACCGTCAATACACTGCTCAGTGAATTTTCGTCATTATAACGGATTACCGACGTATATTCCCTGTGGATCTTCTCGATATTTTTGGCCACAGTTTCTGCATTAAGATCAAGTGTTGCATCCAATAGTTCCATTGACTGTTGCTGGAATTCCAGAAATTCATTCCATTTTTTTCTTCTGGTAGCTCTTGTCAGTTCCTCACGAATCTCCTCATTTGGCACAAAAGCTCTTCTGAACTTCTGATCATAGGCGAGGTATCCCAGATGTATCAGGTAAGTAAGCACATCATCTTTATCCGCAAAATTAATCGTATCATTCTGAAAAGAAGTCGCATCCACTTCTACCGAATTTCCGGACAACATCTCAATGATCGCTGCCTTCAGTCCGTCAAAATCCATATTAATGAGCGGAACGATCGCTTCATAGGAACCGGTTCCTGACCAGTAACTCTGAAATTCTCCCTCCGCCATCAGATTGATTACAGCATTCGGATTATAAACATGATATTGTCCCAGTTTATATCCATCATACCATCGTTTCACCTTTTCGAAATTCTGATGATATGTGTTGCACAATTTCTTAACTTCTTTTTCTGTGAATCCAATATAAGGAGCCAGCGCACCCGGACTTAACATGGTATATTGTCTAAAATTATTCAATGCAGACTGTGTTTTAAGTTTTTTGATCGGGAGGATTCCTGTGAGGTAAGCAAGCTGGATATATCTTGTTGGCTCTGTACCCTTGAAAAGGCTTCGCAGAAAATTAATATACGCATCCTGCACCTTTGCATTGGCAGCCTCATCACGGATCAGCACATCCCATTCATCAATAATAATGATAAATTTCTGACCCGTCTTATCTCTCACACGCGAAAGTGCATCCGGTAAAAAAACAACTTCCGGCGTCAGGATATCCGGATAAAATTCCCGAAGTTCCGACAGAACATTCCGGGTAATAAAAGGTACTATATTATTAACTTCTTCACAATAGCCCAAAAACCATTGTATATCTATATGAATAACATCATATTTATTAAGATGCCGCTCAAAGTCCACATCCTGGCCAATCTCCAGATCCGAAAACATCTCTTTCGAATCTGCGCCCTTGCTATAATATGCAGCAAGCATATTTGCGGCATAAGACTTGCCAAATCTGCGCGGACGGCTGTTACAGATATATCCATCCGTCGTATTCAGGACACTATTGATATATCTCAAC
>CAVEKJ010000390.1:0-2428 GCA_963616205.1 Prevotella sp. | reverse complement strand
AATCTGTACAACGGTGGTAAATTTCTCACCGTTCTCATTTGTGATCTCACCGGAATGTACCTTGTTTGCGAAATCAGCAGCTTTTTTCTGCAGTGCTACATAGAACTCACGCTTGTCCACGCCGTCAACAACAACAGGATTTCCAAGCTGTGTACGTGCAAGATGATGAAGGACCATACGTTTCTCGCCGGTGTTGATCACTGCGCCGTTGTATAATTCCTCGAATTTGCCAATCAGCTCTGCATCGTCAGCCAGTTTGGAAAGTGCGTTAAGAACGGTTTCGTCTACTTCTTTAGCTGCGTAGTTATAAGCCAGACCTGCTGCCATTGGTGTGCTGTACTTCTTTACACGTTCTGCCCCCTGCTCGCCGGACATTGCCTCGGCGATGTTTACATGACCTTTCAGATTGTTAAGTTCGCTGTAAGAAGCAAGGGTATCCAGATTTTTCCATGTTGCCATAATCATATTCCTCCTTTAATGACTGTGATCAGATATAGAATCAAAAACTCCTTTAGATATCTTTTTCACAATTGTCTACAGCCAATTATACTGAAAAAAGCTGCGGATTTCAACGGAAGGAATGATTTAATTGGTGAAAATCTTGTTAAATATGGTAAAAAATATCAGTTATAGTACAATTGCGGCAGAAATGCACAGAAGTTTTCCAAGGCAGCAGGACAAGAATCAGGAAATATGGTATGATAAGAAACAGATTCTGGCATGTTCCAAAAAGCCGGAAATGATTATAAGTGAAGGGAATTGTTTTATGGAGGTAATCAAAAAAAGAGGAAATGTAATTGCGCTGCTGCCCATTGGTGTATTTCTGGTTTTATATCTGGGACTGGGAATTTTGTTTGAATATGTGATGAAAATTCCCATGGGATTTTACAATGTACCCATCGTAGTGGCTTTTCTGGCTGCGATCCTGGTAGCCTGTCTTCAGAACAGACTGATCAGCTTTGACAGAAAGCTGGAACTTATGGCAAAAGGAGTGGGAGATAAAAATATCATCACCATGCTCCTGATCTTTCTCACCGCAGGCTCTTTTGTGGGCGTTGTGGGACGAAGCAGTGCGGAGAGTGTGGCATATTGCATGTTGTCTCTGATCCCGGCGCGTTTTTCGGTTGCGGTATTGTTTGTAGTTGCCTGTTTCGTGTCTGTGGCGATGGGAACTTCAGTTGGAACCATCACGCTTCTGACCCCTATCGCAGTGGCAGTTTCAAAAGCTTCCGGTTTTGACATGGCTTTTTGTGTGGCATCGGTGATGGGAGGCGCCATGTTCGGAGATAACCTTTCCTTTATTTCCGATACCACGATCGCAGCCTGTAACGGTCAGGGCTGCCAGATGAAAGATAAATTCCGGGAGAACTTCTGGATCGCTTTTCCGGCAGCAGTTGTCACACTGATCCTGATCCTTGTTCTGTCTTTCCAGACGGAGATCCAGGGAAGAGTGGTACAGGAATATCATCTTTTGCAGATCTTTCCATATGTGCTGGTGCTGATCGGTGGGATCATTGGCATCAATGTGTTTGTCGTGCTTCTGATCGGAATCATTTCCGGTGCGTTTATCATGCTGATCGGAGGACATATGACATTTGTGGAACTGCTTACCAACGTTGGTTCCGGCGTTTCCGGAATGTTTGAAACCTGTATGGTTGCCATCCTGGTTGCGGCTATGTGTGCCCTGATCCGGGAGTATGGCGGTTTTGAGGCACTTCTTTTTGGAATACAGAGAGTTTTTAAGGGGAAAAAAGGCGGACTTCTTGGCATGGGGCTGCTGGTTGGCGCCATGGATATTGCGACAGCCAATAATACCGTAGCTATCGTTATGGCAAATCCTATTGCAAAAGAGATGTCTCTGGAATATAAGATCACTCCGAAAAAAACAGCTTCCATACTGGATACGTTTTCCTGTATCTTCCAGGGCGTGATCCCGTACGGAGCGCAGATGCTGGTAGCTATTTCCGCGGCAAATGAACTGGGATGTGAACTTTCCGCTTTTCAGATCATGCCGAAATTGTTTTACCCAATGCTTCTGCTTCTCAGTTCTCTGATCGCAATCTTCGGTGCGAAAGGTGGGGAAAAGAAATGAACCAGAAAGAAATGCTCCAGGATGTACAGAAGAGACTTTTTGAAATGCAGGATATGGGATACCGGGATTTTCATGCAAAATTAATGCCTACTGTGGACAAGGAAAAAGTGATCGGCATCCGTACTCCCATGCTGCGTAAATTTGCCAAAGAATTTGGAAAAACAGAAGAATCTGAAATGTTCCTTCAGGTGCTTCCGCATCAGTATTATGAGGAAAACAATCTCCATGGATTACTGATTGAGCAGATCAGGGATTATGACAAATGCCTGGAAGAAATGGAGCGTTTTCTCCCATATATTGATAACTGGGCAACCTGTGATATGCTGGCTCTTAGGG
>CAVEKJ010000389.1:0-2451 GCA_963616205.1 Prevotella sp. | reverse complement strand
ATGCGGAAGTGTCGGAACTGGCAGACGAGCAAGACTAAGGATCTTGTGAGCATTGCGCTCGTGTGGGTTCAAGTCCCATCTTCCGCATTGGAAATTTCCATGAAATGCGATATGCGGAAGTGTCGGAACTGGCAGACGAGCAAGACTAAGGATCTTGTGAGCATTGCGCTCGTGTGGGTTCAAGTCCCATCTTCCGCATGATTTTAAGGCAGAGCTGTGAATAGCAGCTCTGTTTTTGGCTATATGAAAGTAAATTGTGGGTTGCCTGTTTTTTATAAAAGTGACGTGGGTGAAAAATCCAGAGTCAGAATATCCGAGAGATATATTTGTATGCATTTTATATACAATAGGAGAATTTTGGACATCTTAAGGTCTGATCAGACCATAACCCCAATATTTTTTGAATTATTTTTTCAGAAAAGAGGAATTTGTGGTTTTGTGTAGAATATAATTAACAGAGGGTATTTTGTCGCCGCTGTTTGTCAGACTGTGGAGGAAGTGCTTATGAACATCAGAGAGAGCATGGAACAGAGAGAACGGGAACTTTTGAGCCCTTTTGCTTCACACAGCGCAGATACCAGAGGCCGGGACCGCCCGGAAGAGGAATGCGATGTGCGGACAACGTATCAGAGAGACAGAGACAGGATCCTTCACGGCAAGGCTTTTCGCCGTATGAAGGATAAGACACAGGTGTTTTTGGCACCCCAGGGAGATCATTACCGTACCAGGCTAACACATACGCTGGAGGTATCGCAGATCGCCCGCACCATTGCCAAGGCACTTCGATTAAATGAAGATCTGGTGGAAGCCATCGCACTGGGGCATGATCTGGGACATACGCCTTTCGGACATGCCGGAGAGCGGGCACTGGATCAGGTACATCCGGGAGGCTTTGCCCATTTTAAACAGAGCGTTCGGGTTGTGGAAGTGCTGGAGAAGAACGGGAATGGACTGAACCTTACCTGGGAAGTTCGGGACGGAATAATGAATCACCGGACCAGTGGGAATCCTTCCACACTGGAAGGTCAGGTGGTGCGTTTTTCTGACAAGATCGCCTATATCCATCATGATATGGACGATGCCCAGAGAGCTGGGATCATCACAGAAGATGATATTCCTGTAACAATGAGAACTTTTTTGGGCTATACCACGAGAGAACGGCTGAATACTTTCGTACATAATATTATAGAGAACAGTATGGAGAAAGACAGCATCTCCATGTCGCCGGATGTTTTTGAGGCGATGATGGATCTTCGGGCTCTGATGTTCCGGAATGTCTATGAGAATCCGGTTGCCAAGAAGGAAGAAGAGAAAGCCATCAAGATGCTGAGTGAACTGTACGGATATTATACAGATCATCCGGAGGCAATGTCCCGGGAATACCGGGAACTGGTGGAATACCGGGGAGTACCGAAGGAACAGGCAGTATGTGATTACATTTCGGGAATGACAGATCAGTACTCCATGGAGAAATTCAGAGAGATCTACATACCGAGATCCTGGGAGGTCTATTAAATGGAAAAGAGGGATAAACATGCGCTATTCAGATGACATCATAGAAGAAGTCCGAATGAAAAATGACATTGTAGACGTGATATCCCAGTATGTGAAACTGACACGGAGGGGAAGTTCCTATTTTGGACTGTGTCCCTTCCATAATGAAAAAACTCCTTCTTTTTCCGTGACGCCATCCAAGCAGATGTATTACTGCTTTGGCTGCGGGGCAGGAGGAAACGTATACAATTTTATCATGGAATATGAGAATTATTCTTTTGGCGAAGCATTATCCCACCTGGCTGACCGGGCAGGAGTGGAACTTCCGAAGATCGAATATTCCAGAGAAGCAAGAGAAAAAGCAGAACAGAGAGCCACTCTTCTTGAGATCAACAAGCTGGCAGCACAGTATTTCTACTATCAGCTTCGAAGAGAGAGCGGAAAGACCGCCTACGGATATCTGACAGGCAGAGGCCTTTCCGAGGAAACCATCCGGAAATTCGGCCTTGGATATTCGGACAAGTACAGCGACGATCTCTACAAATATCTCAAGAGCAAGGGGTACAGCGATGAACTTCTCAGGGAATCCGGGTTATTCAACGTGGATGAACGGCGGGGAATGTATGACAAGTTCTGGAACCGTGTGATCTTCCCGATCATGGATGTGAACAACCGGGTCATTGGTTTTGGGGGTCGTGTCATGGGAGACGGCAAACCCAAGTACCTGAATTCGCCGGAGACGAAGATCTTTGACAAGAGCCGGAATCTTTACGGACTGAATGTGGCCAGGACCACCAGGAAGAATTACCTGATTCTCTGTGAGGGATACATGGACGTGATCGCCATGCATCAGGCCGGATTTACCAATGCAGTGGCATCTCTTGGAACTGCGCTGACATCCGGACATGCAAGCCTTGTGAAACGTTACACAAAGGAAGTACTGCTTCTTTATGACAG
>CAVEKJ010000388.1:0-2452 GCA_963616205.1 Prevotella sp. | reverse complement strand
ATTGTGCATGAAGGTGATACGGATGGCTTCCAGGTATCATACCGCTTCCATATTACGGATCCGGTTCGCTTTGAAAAGAGTCTGAAAGTTACTATTGAGCACGGACATGCCAACCACCTGTCGGATGACTGGAGTTCCACTGCGTATTGGTACCAGATTCTTCCAACAGCTAAACCACTAACCATACTGCCAATGGAAGAACGGCTTCCGGAAGTTCCTGTATTGCCAACTCGCAAATTAGAAATGCCGGAATTGACCGAAGAAATGAAGGCCGCCAGACAATCCTGGGCAGACCGCTGGGAAAAATATCAACCGGCGCGGGAAGAACAGTTCCGCATTAAGGAAGACAAGGCCAGACGGGAATCCAGGCTGAACACCGAATTTGCCAAAAAATTGCGGGATGAATATAAGTAAGAAAAAAG
Organism: Prevotella sp.; assembly: GCA_963616205.1. GTDB lineage: Bacteria > Bacillota > Clostridia > Lachnospirales > Lachnospiraceae > Blautia_A. Next base: position 2,030 of record CAVEKJ010000388.1, on the reverse strand, counting down.
TGAGTGGGTTAGAATGTCTAAGGAATTAATGCTTAAGAGGATTGCACAGGCCCAGGAAGAAATAGATGCAAAACGCGCTTTGGTAAAACAAGGCGCACAAAGACAGGACTACCATTTTATGGCGGAAACCGGGTGGATTAATGATCCGAACGGGCTGATTTACTACAAAGGAAAGTACCATTTTTTTTATCAGTACAATCCCTATCATGGCTTTTGGAGCAGTATGCACTGGGGACATGCGGTCAGCGATGATCTAGTAAACTGGGAACATCAGGAGATTGCGCTTTTTCCTACAAAAGCATACGACAGAAACGGTATTTTTTCCGGAAGTGCAATAGAGAAAAATGGAAAACTCTATCTGTATTATTCCGCTGTCCGTTATCTGGAAGACCGGGAAGAAAATATCCACAAGGCGAAAGACGGAAAGTTTGAGACAAGCCAGGCAATGTTGATCTCAGAGGATGGGGAGCATTTTGATAACTGGAACGGCAAGAAACAGATCATTCCGGTGATCCGTGATCTGGAAATTGCGGATGCGGTAGATACCAGAGACCCCAAGGTATGGGAAGAAGACGGGAAGTATTACATGGTTCTTGGAAGTACTTATCAGGGAAAAACAGGCAGAGTCCTTGTTTTTTCCAGCGAGGATGGAGAAAACTGGGAGTACCTTTCCCAGTGCAGAAATGAAAATTACGGCCATACGATGGAGTGTCCGGATCTGTTTACAGTAAATGGACAGAGAGTATTTATCGGTTCTCCTATGGGAATCCAGAATGACGGGCTGGAATATGCAAACCACTCTGTCTGTGCATTTGCAGAGTTTGATCCAAAGGATGGCAGACTGGAACTTGCAGACCAGTACCAGCGGATCGACTGGGGCGGAGATATTTATGCGCCGCAGACAAACCTGGATAAAGAGGGAAGAAGAGTTCTGATTGCATGGATGCGTATGCCGCAGAGTGTCGCGGAACCGGATGGAAAGCTCTGGAACGGAATGATGTGCCTTCCGCGTGTTGTGGAAGTTCAGGATGGCAGGATCTGTTTCCGGGTTCATCCAAATGTGCGTAAGGGATTATGTGAAAAAGTAAAGGTGGCAGAAGCACTGGAAAGCGGAAAACCGTTCTGTGTAAAGACAGAGATCGCAGAGGGAGAGCACATTGATCTTGGCGGTTTTTGCATAAAAATGGAGAAGGGATGTATCTGTACAGACAGAAGCCGAGTGTTTGTGGAGGACAAAAAGTTCAGAACAGACAGTGCTACGCCGCCTGTGGGAGAGAAAGCTTCCCTGGAAATTTTTGTGGAACCGAATCTGGTGGAGATCTTTGTTAACGATGGTGAGTATGTGCTCAGCAATGTGGTGTATGGACTGAAAAGCAGTGTGGACGAAAAGGTAAGTGAGGGGCTTACCTGGAAATAGTGTCCTTACAGGCTGCATAAAACTGTAAATATTGACATTTTCCCCGTTTTTGTATAACATAGTGGAAGTTGCTTACGCCGGGTCGGGAGCCTTGGATGACTCCTGATCCGGCATATATTTACAGGAGAGGAACATACAATGTTTTATCAGTTAAAAATCACAAGAAAAGGAACGAAACCGCCGGTATGGAGACGTTGTACTGTTGCGGCTGACGTTACATTTGCAAAGATGGCAGCTATGCTTGAGAATCTTGTCCAGTATCCGGCAGGCAGCCCATATGAGATTGAATTTTTTCAGAAAAAAGTTCAGATCCGTGAGAACGGTGATGGAGAAGCGAAGAATAATTTCACATTATTAAATGCAGGCGAGACAGAGACTACAGAACTTATGGATTCCGAGAAATGGTTTACTTTCCGTCAGTACGGCGGGGATAAGGAAGCTCCGGAATACAGAGTTGATATTGAGAAAAAAGAAGAGGGAACTGTAGAGGCTCCTTCTATTATAAAAGAGGTAAAAGGTGAGGATGATCCTTACTGGACAGAAGCACCGGAGAAAGAGAGCGCAGCAGTTGAGACCGAGGTTGAAACTACAAAAGCAGCAGAAGATATTGCAG
>CAVEKJ010000387.1:0-2456 GCA_963616205.1 Prevotella sp. | reverse complement strand
AATTATGGGTACAATGATCATTGATGGAAGAAAAGTTGAATTTACCGATGAAAAGAATGTACTGACTGTCATCCGCAAAGCCGGCATCAATATCCCGACTTTATGCTATCATTCTGAGGTTTCCACATTTGGAGCCTGTCGTCTGTGTACAGTAGAAGATGACAGAGGCAAGACCTTTGCCTCCTGTTCAGAGCCGCCGAGAGATGGTATGGTGATCTATACCAACTCCGGAAGAATCAAGAAATATCGTAAACTGATCGTGGAGCTGCTTCTCGCAGCACATTGCCGTGACTGTACAACCTGTGTAAAGAGCGGCGAGTGTATCCTGCAGGAACTGGCACACCGTCTGGGTGTCCGCAAGATCAGATTTGAGAATACAAGAGAGCAGTATGAGATTGATGAGAGTTCACCATCCATCATCCGTGATCCGAATAAATGTATCCTCTGCGGTGACTGTGTAAGAGCCTGTGACGAGCTTCAGGGAATCGGTGCTCTTGGATTTGCGTTCCGTGGCACAGACGCAGTGGTAATTCCGGCATTTAACAAGAAGATCGCAGATACACAGTGTGTAAACTGTGGACAGTGCCGTGTTTACTGCCCGACAGGTGCTATCTCCATCCGTACACATATGGATGAGGTTTGGGATGCACTTGCTGACAAGGATACCCGTGTGGTTGCACAGATCGCACCGGCAGTCCGTGTAGCCGTTGGTGAACATTACGGACTTCCAAAGGGCAGAAGTGTAATGGGTAAGATCGTCAATGCTCTTCATAAGATGGGATTTGACGAAGTTTATGACACCACATTCAGTGCTGACCTTACCATTATGGAAGAGACCAAGGAGTTCTTAAACAGAATTGAGAAAGGGGAAAACCTTCCGCTTCTGACCTCCTGCTGTCCTGCATGGGTGAAGTTCATCACCGATCAGTATAAAGAATATGTTCCGAATATCTCCACCTGCCGTTCTCCACAGGGAATGATGTCTGCGGTTATCAAGGAATACTTCCGTGATCCGGAGCATGCAGCAGGCAAGAAGACGGTTATGGTTTCCATTATGCCATGTACAGCCAAGAAGGCAGAGGCAATCCGCCCGAACAGCTTTACAGACGGTGAGCAGGATACAGATATCGTTATCACAACTACAGAGCTTCTCCGCATGATCGACAACTTTGGTCTTGATTTTGCAACACTTGATCCGGAAGCATGCGATATGCCATTTGGCTTCGGTTCCGGTGGTGGAGTTATCTTTGGTGTTACCGGTGGTGTTACCGAGGCAGTTCTTCGAAGACTGAGTCCGGATCACAGCAAGGAAGCCATGCATGAGATCGCAGAGTGCGGTGTCCGTGGTGAAGATGGAATCAAGGAATTTACCGTACCATATAAGGGCATGGATATCAATGTATGCGTAGCCAGCGGCCTTGCTAATGCAAGAACCGTTATGGAACGTGTAAAGAACGGCGAAGCACATTATCACCTGATCGAGGTTATGGCATGCCGCCGTGGATGTATCATGGGTGGAGGCCAGCCGACCAGATCCGGCGACAGGACCAAGGCAGCAAGAGCCAAAGGTCTGTACAATGCGGACAACACCATGATCATCAAGAAATCCGATGAGAACCCACTGGTTCTGGAGCTTTATGAGGGACTCCTTAAAGGTAAGGAACATCATCTGCTTCACAATGAGTTCTATATCAAAGAATAGTGAGAAATTGTTGATGACTGCAGAATGAACAGTAACAGATAACAAGAAATCTGCTGTCTGCAAATGAACAGTCGTATATAAGAAGCCTCCCGGGCATATACTTTGGTATGCGGGAACTGTCTTTTTTCGGACAGTTCCCGGAACTCACAGGCCAATATATGCAGGGAGGCTTTTTTATATGGAAAACTTTCAGGTTTACCGTGACATCCAGGCACGGACAGGAGGGGATATCTACATAGGGGTGGTGGGCCCGGTACGTACAGGAAAATCCACATTTATCCGAAGATTTATGGAACTGGTAGCACTGCCTGCTATCAGCGAAGGAAAACGAGCAGAGCTTCAGGATGAACTGCCACTTAGCGGAGCGGGGAAAATGATCACAACCGTAGAACCCAAATTTATTCCAAAAGAAGCGGTGGAAGTATCCATAGGAGAAAACCAGAAGATCCGGGTCAAACTCATCGACTGTGTTGGCTTTCTGGTAAAAGATGCAGCCGGAAATGTGGAAGAAGGCAGGGAGCGGATGGTAAAAACACCCTGGCAGGAAAAAGCCATCCCGTTCCATGATGCTGCCCGCATCGGAACCGAAAAAGTGATCAGCCAGCATTCCACTATCGGAATTGTAGTGACCACGGATGGAAGTTTCGGGGAAATCCCCAGGGAAAATTTTATCCCGGCGGAAGAACAGACGGTAAAAGAACTGAAGGCCCAGGGGAAACCATTTCTGATCCTGGTAAATTCCCAGACTCCATAC
>CAVEKJ010000386.1:0-2459 GCA_963616205.1 Prevotella sp. | reverse complement strand
CTGTCCGATCATCGCCATTCCTGCTTTCCCCTCTGAACGGATAATATTGGCATAGCAATTTGATATCAGTACAAATGGTCCCGCAACTGTAACAATGGATAAATATTCCCTGGCATATTCCAACGTATCCGCACTTGCCCCAAGCATTTTCAGAATCGGCTCCATAAATGCAAAAATAATAATTACCATTACAATACCAACAATGACACAGCTCCACATACAAAAGGCACATACTTTCTTTGCATATTCCCTGCGTCCCTCTCCCATTGCCCTGGATATTACACTGGTTCCACCAATTCCAAATACGGTTCCAACTGCCATAAACAACAGAAACGCTGGTGTAACAAGAGAAACAGATGCAACCATCAAAGCATCTTTTGTCTGCCCTATGAAAAACGTATCTGCCAGATTATAGACCAGTACCATCAGCATGGCAACCATTGCCGGAACCGTATTTTTCATAACTGCCTGTCCAACAGGTGCACTTTCAAATACTTCCAATGAATTTTTTGTTTTTTCTTTCATGATCTTCCTCCATCTTTACATTTTAATAGCTTGCTATCAATATGTTTAAAAAGCAAGTACGCCGAAGCGTACCATAACTTTTTATGTCTATTCCAAAGAACCACGTATTTTTGACAATAATCTTAAAAACTCCTTTTTTTCTTCGGCTGTTAAACCGCCCAAAAGTAATTCTTCTGCTGATTGCATATGTTTATATCCTTCTTTGCACTTACTTTCGCCCATCTTAGTAAGATGTGCTCTCCTGATTCTCTTATCATCAGGATCAGACAAAATTTCAATCAGGTTTTTCTGTTCCAGCCGACCAAGCAATCCCACCATAGTCGGCTGTGACACTCCAAATTTTTTTTCAAGTTCTTTAAATGTTGCTGTTTTTTCTTCTTTCTCGTCCAACAACACCAATACTCCAGATTGCGAAATCGTAAGATCTTGTCCCCGAAGAGCGTTATTTGCATTTTTTTCCATGATATCATTAATCTGCTTTAATAATGTTCCACAGGTATAATCATCCCGCATAATAGAATAGCCCTCCTTATCTTGTATAATTCTATCTTCTTTTTAAACAATAGCATACTATCAGGCATATTGTCAATAGCATGCTATTGTTTTTAACTATTTGTTTTATTCAACTCATTGTATCCTTATCACATTCCATGCTTAGCATAAAAAGAACAAATCACATATAATCAAACTTTTTCCGCAGATACATTCTTAACAACATGATCCCCACATTGATGAATCCAAATAGTAGAATCAAATTCACAGGCAGATATTCTCTGATTTTATCTCCAAGCACTGTTATTCCTGAAAGACTTCCAAGCAAAAGCATCTGTGAAATTTCGTCCCACATTTTTTTTGTATCCCTCTCCACTTTGAGCTTGATCGGTGGTTCCTCTGGTGTCTGCAATGGCTGCGTCAAGCTCTCTGTAATAGTTTCTGAGTTCTTCGTCTGCTCTGCTGTTCCTGTCGGCTTCATCTCTGGCTTTTTGCCTATTTCCATTAAATTCATTCTCTAAACCCTCCTTGCTGATGTCCAGATGGAATGTTTTGGACAGATTACTGTCACGTACTTTCTTCCCATCCTGATTCTGAAATGTGATGTGCTTCCGTTTCTCTGTCCAGTTTACGTTCCATCCAAACTGCTTCATTTTTTCTATAAACTTTTCCTTACTGATACAATTTTTCAGTGCTTTTAACACCGCCATTGCACAGTCCGCTACAAAGCTGTCCTTTACCTGCTGACAGAACAGATTATATTTGTCTTTGCTCCATGCAATGACTTCCCCTTTTTCAATCTGGCTTCCATCAAAGTGCTTCCCTTTTTCAGCAACTGTCAGTCCACGCTCCCGGCACATCTGGTTGGTAAGCTGTTTCATACGTTTCAGATCCTTTTTGGTGTTATGCAGCTTTCTTCCATCTTCATAACTCACTGAATTTGTAACCAGATGGCAATGGATCACTATCTTAGTTAAAAGTAATTAAAGTTCGAGAGAATCCTCGGCATCTACCCACATCTGTAAATTTCCATCAAGATATAATCTTGCATATTCAAGTGGTTCATCGACTGCAAGTGAAGTTAATGCACAGTCTGATCCGGGCATAGTCTTTAAATCTTTCTCAGCTTCCCAACAATCAATGCGAAGCATATAGCCAGCCGAAGTACAAACATCAATACTGTTGCGTTGGGGGCTGTATTCTGCAAATATTGTTCTCATCGTATCTTATCTCCTTATCATTCAATCAATCATCAGATACAAAAATTAGAAGCATTTCAATCAGTTCACCATGTCACTTTTATTTTGTGTTATACTGTTTTATAGATTTTTCTTGGTCTCCGCTGCCGCTTCGGTCGGCACAGAGCAGATGTCCACCGGACATCTTGTGCCCTTGTATTTGCCCTTATCAGAGTTCGTAAACACTGGTGGGACGATATAACA
>CAVEKJ010000385.1:0-2467 GCA_963616205.1 Prevotella sp. | reverse complement strand
ATCAATTGCTTCAAAATAATTGCTCTTCCATCGAATGTTCATCATAATGGAAAGCGCTCTCTGTGCATGGCGTCTTTCCTCCTGGGAAACCTCATGGGAACGGGCCACTGCCAGGTTTCTTCTTGCCCAGAGACGGATGTTGTCCGGCATGGTTTTTCCAGCACAGGTCATAAAATCGGTGATGCTCTGAATGCTGGTGAGCTTCATGTCATCGCCGTCCTCTTCCTCCTCATCATCCTCGTTCACCTCTGCAGGCGCACTGCTTGCAAACAGACGCTCGATCATAAACTGAAGGAAGCCATCCTCAGCAGAAAGCTTGGTGCCGCCGCCAAAAGCGATCTCACGGATCTTGTAAACCGCATATCCTTCTTCTGTATTCTGTCCGGACAGACGGATGTTGATATGGTTTTCTCCAAGCCATTTGATCAGGCTTGTGAAACGGGAATCGATCTTCAGGATGTCTGCCGGAAAAACACCGTCCTCTTCCTTGAATTCAAAGGCAGTCTGCTTCGCAGGGTTGGAAAAATATCCGCAGGAATGGTGTTTCCACTCTCTTTTACTGTTATCAAGGATCAGCACCGGCTTCTCCGGTGTGGCTTTTGTTTCATTGGAATGAAAGGTTGTATATGTGCACTGGCTTTTTGTCTCATTTTTATCTGCCGGTGCCGCACTGAAATCAAAAACTGGCATATTTTTTACTCCTCTTTCTCTGAAAAATATCTTCATTCAGTTTATCACGGATTGGAACTCTCAACAACTGCTGATATAATTTTTTATGCATTTTTTTGCATAAAATGCTGATAATTCCTATGGTTATCCTGCTTCGTCATTTTTCCGTAAGTTACGCAGATAGTTTCTCAGTTTGCCGATTGACACTGCATATAAACTATGTTATCGTGCAATTATGTTTGCTTTATATTTTACAAAAGCTGACACAGTTACGGTACCTGTGGATTTCCTCTTTATTAAGTGGATATTCTCATTCCTGTAATTGTATTTTTTTGGAGGGGGAAATGAAAAATCAACTTTCACAGCGGGATGACTTTTATCCTCAGATCGTTAAGCTCGTCATCCCGATCATCATTCAGAACCTGCTGAGTGCAGCCGTCAATTCTGCTGACGTTATCATGCTGAACTTCGTAGGTCAGTCATCCATCTCCGCAGTATCCCTGGCAGCAAATTATTCCAATGTCCTGTTTATGGTATATTACGGTCTTGGTACAGGAGCTACCCTGCTTTGTGCCCAGTATTACGGAAAAGGGGATTACAAAGCTATTCAGATCATTGAGGGAATCGCTCTTCGTTTTTCTATGATCATCTCTATTCTTGTGGCGCTCATTGCTTTTACCATGCCACAGACGATGATGAAACTGTTTACCAATGATCCGGAACTTCTGGCCATTGGTTCTTCTTACATCCGTATTATGGGTATCACCTATATCTGCTGGGGTATGACGGAGGTTTATCTGGCCGTCCTTCGAAGTATCGGCCGGGTGACTGTCAGCATGGCTATGAATATGCTGGCTTTTGGGCTGAATATCCTTTTGAACGCCACTTTCATCTTCGGCCTTTTTGGAGCGCCGAAGCTTGGAGCTACTGGTGTTGCCATTGCTACCGCACTTTCCAGAACCATCGAACTGATCGCCTGCTTTATTGTTTCAGCTTTCAGTAAGAATGTACGGCTGGATCTCCGATATATGTTTATTAAAAATAAAGTGTTATTCAGCGATTTCGTGCGGCTTTCCCTGCCAGCCCTTGGAAATGATATTTCCTGGAGTGTGGGATTTTCCATGTATTCCGTAATCCTTGGACATCTTGGCACGGATGCGGTTGCTGCCAATTCTCTGGTTGTGGTTGTCCGTAATATCGGTACGGTTTTCTGTTTTGGTATTGCAAGTGCAGGTGGTATCCTTCTTGGTAATGTGATGGGACAGGGGGATCTGGAGCGTTCCAAGCGTTACGCTTCCAAGACCTTAAAACTTACGGTGATCGCCGGTGCTTTTGGTGGGCTGATCGTTCTTGCTATCACGCCTTTTATCATGAAGTTTGCTTCTCTGACTCCTACAGCCCTGCATTATCTGAAGTATATGCTTCTGATCAACTGTTATTATGTTATGGGAACTGCGGTAAACACGACTTTGATCGCCGGTGTGTTCCGGGCGGGTGGTGATACGAAGTTTGGTCTGATCTGTGATACGATCGATATGTGGGTGTATGCAGTGCCGCTTGGTTTCTTTGCTGCTTTTGTGCTGAAGTTACCGGTTATGTGGGTGTATTTTTTGCTTTGCACGGATGAGTTTGTGAAGTGGCCTTGGGTTATTAAGAGGTATCTTAGTGGGAAGTGGGCTAAGAATATTACTCGTGAGGATATATTTGAGAATAATAAATAGAATATTGAGGTGGATGTGGAGTATTGACTTTTACTGACGAACGGACGCAGGAGAGCGCAGCTTGATCTGTGTGGAGC
>CAVEKJ010000384.1:0-2478 GCA_963616205.1 Prevotella sp. | reverse complement strand
ATGTTAATGTTATTGCCGATATTGTAACTGCGTTAAAAGTTCGAAGGATGATACAGATTTTAGATGAAAATCGTTTGTAGAATTCTACAATCATTTCGAAAATTTTTGTTTCCAGAAACATTGTTGCAGAAAATTTATTTTGATATACTCCTTTTATACAAAGCAAAGGCGCTTGATTCAATTTTAGATTGAACAGGCGCTTTTTGTATTTTTCTACAATCCAAGGAGGAAATTTTATGCCATTAACTTATGAACAAAGTCTGAATAATTTTTTATGTACATTTAAAAAATCAAAAGAAATGAGCGATGAAGCCGCAAAGTATATTCCTGGTTCTTACAGCCGGAGAAGTTTTAATTATGGACCACATGCAATTTATGTAGATACAGCAGAGGGAGCATATATCCATACAGTAGATGGAAAAAAACTGTTGGATTTTAATAACAATTTCACCGTCAGTGTCCTTGGCTATCAGAATAAAGAGGTAGATCAGGCAATCATTGATACCATGAAAAAAGGATATTCCATAGGAAATCCCACAGAAGAAGAGGTAGAACTGGCGAAAATGCTTTGTGAAAGAATTGACTCTTTTGAAAAAGTTAAATTTTTCTGTTCCGCATCGGAAGCATGTGTCGGCGCTCTGAGAATTGCCAGGGGATATACAGGGAAAACAAAAGTAGCCAAAATGGAAGGTGGATATCATGGATTTCTGGATGACTTTTCTTTTTCCGCTCATCCAAGTGCTGAAAAAGCAGACAAAGATCTGGAAAATATCATACCACAGCCGGAATCAGCCGGAATCCCGGAGAATCGTGCTGAGGATGTAGTTCTTCTTACGCAGAATAATTTTGAAGTTTGTGAAAAAGTCATAAGGAAACATGCCGATGAACTGGCATGCGTAGTTATGGAATTACAGTCAGGTTCAGGTGGAATTGTTACATTAGATATTGACTTTGTAAAGAAAATGCGGGAGCTTACAAAAGAATTGGGAATCTTATTAATATTTGATGAAACAATCACGATCAGAGCTTTTAAAGGTGGTTTCCAGAGCAGATACGGTGTAAAACCAGATCTTACAATATCTGGAAAAACTTTGGGCGGCGGCATTCCTCTTGGGGTTGTTGGTGGCAGTACAGAGGTTATGGATGTAGTTGCAAAGGATATTGTCCAGATGTCAGGAACACATCATGGACACAGACTGGCGTGCGCAGCAGGAATTGCTACATTGAAACAGATGGATGACGCAGCCTATGAAAGATTGAATGGAATGGGAGAGAGATTGAAAAAAGAGCTGAACACATGGGCTCAGGAAAATAATATTCCGTTTTGCGTGTTTGGTGAATCTTCTGTTCTTGCATACGCATTTACAAAAGAAGTTGGACAGACAATTACAACGCACAGGGATTATTGGACAAAATCTGATGCAAAGATGATGCAGACATATGCTCTTGAAATAGCTGTAAGAGGATTTTTGCCAGTTCACAGAGGGCAGCTTGGACTCACGCTTCCAATGACTGATCAGGATATTACTGATTTCATTGAAACAACAAAAGAAATTGTAACAGAAATGTATGAATAAAGGATAAAAACAATGGCGTTTTGATACAGTTGGAAATTTATTGTATTAAAACGTCTGCTTTATAGGAGTGAAAAATCATATGGAATTTGTACGAGTAGAAGTAATTACTGCAGCAACAAAATTGGACGGTTTTAAGAAGGCTATTTCAAAACTGGGAATAACCGGAATGACAGTCAGTCAGGTAATGGGATGTGGAGTTCAGAAAGGAACCATGGAGTATGAGGATGAGATTCATGAGCAAATAGAACTTGTTCCAAAACAAATGATCATGATGGTTATGGAGAAAGAAAAGCTGGATAAAGTTCTTGATGTAATTAAAAAAGAGTTATATACCGGACATATTGGTGACGGAAAAATTTTTATATCTGATATTACTGGTATCATAAGAATCAGAACCGGAGAAGAAGACAAAGAAGCACTTTACTAAATTGGAGAATCATTTATGGAAGAAAAGAAAAAATTAGGTTTATTCAGTGTTCTGGCAACGGGTGTTGGAGTTATAGTTGCTACAAGCTGTCTTTTGTCACTGGGACAGGGAGCCGGAACCATAGGTACGCCATTTATAATTTCAATGATACTGGCATGTTTGTTAAATTGTTTTGCTGCATTTGCAATGTCTGAATTAAATGCGCTCATGCCAAACTTAACAGGTGGACTGGCACAGTATACCTTAGCCTGTATAGGTCCGTTTGTTACAATTTTGATCATGGTCGGAGGATATATTTTAGGAAATACGATTGTAGCAAGTGTTGAATGTGCAATGTTTGGAAATACGATCTTAGATATATTTCCTGATTCGCCCATTCCATCCGTAGTTTACTGTGTTGGTATTTTAGTTGTACTGATTGTAATAAACTTAAATGGTGTGAATTTTTTTGCCAAAGTTCAGGATATTGTTGCA
>CAVEKJ010000383.1:0-2494 GCA_963616205.1 Prevotella sp. | reverse complement strand
TCTCTGTGGAGTACAGGATCTCCTTGGCAGTACCAGAGGCTCCGGAGTGCTTTTTGAAGTGATGCTCCATCTGGGAACTATGATAGCTTTGATCCTCGTTTTTCTGAAAGATCTTAAGAAGATCGGTATCGAGCTGATCGGAATGGTGCTGGATCTGATCGGAAATGCCAATATTTTTCTTTACAACCGCAGAACAGGAAAAGAGCTTACTTACGCAAAGATCGTAAGTGGAACTTACCGGAAACTTACCGCACTTATCCTGGTATCTACCATTCCTACTGTACTGATCGGATATCAGTGCAAACGCCTTGTTGTGAGAAGTGCATCTTCACATATGTTTTCCGGGATCGGGATCCTTCTTACGGGAGTGATCCTGCTTGTTGTGGATTACAGCAATATTGATGGGAATAAAGGGACAAGGGAAGCAAATTTTGGAGATGCCATGTGGATGGGGATCTGCCAGGGGATTTCGGTATTCCCTGGACTTTCCAGACTGGGACTTACCATGAGTGCAGGCCTTTTCTGTGGCCTTGGACGGAAATTTGCAGTGAAATATTCTCTGCTGATGAGTATTCCGGCAGTGATCGGAGCTTTTTTTGTGGAGATGGGAGAGTTTACCTCTGTAAGAATGACAGTGGGCCAGGGATTTACTTACGTTCTTGGAATGATCGTTGCCGGGATCGTTGGTTATCTGGTGATCCGTTTTATGCTTAAGCTTTCCAATCAGGTCAGACTGCGTTACTTTGCATTTTACTGTTTTGCAGCCGGGATCATTGTTCTGGCAGCAAATTATATTTGATATCAACTGGGAGGAGTCTGACAATGGCAGCTTCAAAAACAACAAAAAAAAGAAAAAGAAAAACTGCGGCAAAGCAGCAGCCTGCCAGTAACCGGTTTCAGACAGAGATTCTGATCCTGGTGATGTTTGCAGCCTGCCTGATCCTGATGATCAGTGCGTTTGGTATGGGCGGGATCGTAGGAAATGCCATCAGCGCCGTGTGTTTCGGCATCATGGGACTTTGTGCGTATATCTTTCCCATCGTACTTTTTGCAGGAGTTACTTTTCTGATCGTAAATAATACCAACCGGCTTGCCTACAAAAAAGTATTTGCGGGAGTGATATTTTTTATATTCCTCTGTGGTTTTCTGCAACTGCTCACAGAAGGCTATACACCAAGTACCACCTTTGCGGATTATTATTCACTGAGTTCAGAGTACCGTACCGGGGGTGGCGTATTCGGAGGTGCAGTCTGTATTTCCACTGCATCTGCTTTTGGAGTGATAGGCGGAGCGGTGATCATTGTATTGGTACTGCTGGTGTCACTGATCATCATAACACAGAGATCTTTCTTCGGATTTATGAATAAGATCCTTGATTTTTTTGCAGATGCAGCGAAAGAGGGCAGGGACGCTTATCTCGAGGGGCAGCCTGACAGAGAAAAGCAAAAAGAACTCCGCAGAAAGATCCGTGCGGAAAAGAGAGCAGAGAAAATCCGTCAGCTGGAAGAAGAGCTGGAGGAAGAAGAACTGGCGCTTGCGGAGGAATCAGCTGGAAGAACATCCGGGAAAAAGAAATCCAGATCAAAGAAATCCGAAAAGGAAAGACAGGAGGCTGTAAAAGCCAACCGTAAGGGGGAGTTCAATCTTCCTTCTTTTCTGGACGAAGAAAAAGCTGTGCTCCCGACGGATACAGACCTGACAGAAGAAGAACCGGAAGCCGTGGAAGCACCCAAAGAACATGCACAGCCTCTGGAATTTCAGATCCACCGTTCACAGCCGGCCCCATCTTCGGAGGAGACAGAGGAACCGGATTTTGAGCGGGAAATGCAGGAAGCAGCGGAGGAAGATGCCTATGCCGGGTATGAGGATACAGATATTCCCCAGATGCACCAGATCCTGCCTGAGGAAAACGACAACACATCAAAAAAGCTTTCTGAGAAAACAAAAAAAGCATCCGGTTCCACAGAGATAAAGGATGAGCCTCAGCCGGAATCTGTGCAGAAAACGTCTCATCAGTCATCCAGAAACCCGAAATCTTCCCAGACGGAGATCGAACATGGGATCAAAAATATCCAGCATGAGATCAGTCAGGGGGAAGCTCCGGAGAAGAAACCTTATCAGTATCCACCGCTAAAACTCCTGAAAAGGGGCGATGGCAGATCCCAGGGTGATTCGGATGCACATTTGCGGAAAACCGCACAGAAACTTCAGGAAACCCTTCATAATTTTGGCGTAAATGTAACTGTTACCAATGTCAGCTGTGGACCTACGGTTACCCGCTATGAGCTGCAGCCGGAGATGGGGGTAAAAGTCAGTAAGATCGTCGGACTTTCCGATGACATCAAACTGAATCTTGCCACACCGGATATCCGTATAGAAGCACCGATCCCCGGAAAGGCAGCGGTAGGGATCGAGGTTCCCAATAAAGAGAACAGTCCGGTCATGTTGCGGGATCTTCTTCAGTCTGAGGAATTTAAAAATGCCAAGTCCAAGC
>CAVEKJ010000382.1:0-2505 GCA_963616205.1 Prevotella sp. | reverse complement strand
CTGCTATGCGTATTTTATCATGTTTTTTTAGACTTAACAATTACATATCTTATTTTTTATCCAGACCACCACCTGCTTTTGTGATGCCACTTTATCTTTCACATATTTCAGGAGGTTATTTCATGGATTATTTAAAACGTTACAAAAAAATGATTTCTCTTCGTGGTCTTACTGACCATACAATGAAATCTTACCAGACTTATATTTCTGCTTATCTCGATTATATCGAAAATACACTTCATAAGACGCCTTCCCAAGTCTCTTACAAAGATCTGCGTTGTTTTGTCGAAGTTCTTCAATCAAAACGGAATCTCTCTGACCGTACTATTAATGCTGCCATTTCCCAACTGCGTTTTTTCACTCTTTATGTTCTTCATAAGCCTTGGGATGACACACAGCTTCCTATGCGTAAGTTTGATACCTATCTGCCCTTTGTTCCTACAAAAGAAGAAACGAAAATCTTCATTTCCACCATGACGGATATCAAACCGAAGGCCATGGTTGCACTCATGTATTCTTCCGGTCTCCGTATTGGTGAAGTCTGCAATCTCCGTTATGAAGACATCCAGCGCAGAAACATGCGCATCCACATCACTCATGGTAAAAATCGTTCTGACCGTTATGCCATCCTTTCCAAACAGGCGCTTGACATCCTTACCGAGTACTGGTTTGTCTGTGGAAGGCCTACCGGCTACCTTTTTCCAAAACAGAGAGATCCTTCAAAACCCATTGACACCTTTTATCTCTCCAGACATATTGCAAAGCACGAGGGGGAACTCGGATGGCCGAAACGCCTTACCTGCCATTCCTTCCGGCACGCTTTTGGAACACACCTCTATGAAAACGGGGTTGATCTTATGACTATAAAAACATTGCTTGGCCACAAATCTCTGGAATCCACGGCCATCTATGTCCATCTGGCCGTCAGCGGTAAGCAGACAGCGACCAGTCCATTTGATATTTTAATGAACGGTGATGGTCATGAGTGATTCAATGATCCAGCAGGTCTGGAACTATTCCTATGCGGACTTTTCGGAACATCATCCGCAGTCCCGTGAGCAGTTCAAAACTTCTCGTGCCATACTGAACTGTAAAACCGGCATTTTAGGTGCCACGATCAGCCAGTGTTCCGATTGCGGTCACATCGAATACCATAACAATTCCTGTCGTAACCGTAACTGTCCGAACTGTCAGGCTGTCAAAAAGGAACTCTGGGTGGACAAGCGTAGAGCTGAGGTCATTGACTCGCCATATTTTCATGTGGTCTTTACACTTCCACACGAATTAAATCCGCTTCTCTATCATAATCAGAAGCTTTTATACGGTCTCCTTCACAAATGCTCCGCCGAGACACTTTTGGAATTGTCTGCTGACAAAAAGTATCTCGGAGCAACACCTGGGATTATTCAGGTTCTCCACACCTGGAATCAGACACTTGATTATCATGTACACATGCACTGCATCATATCTGGTGGCGGCATCACACCTGATGGAAAAATTCGTAAATCAAAAGGTAAGTTTTTTATCCCGGTGTTTGTGTTGCGTGATAAATTTAAGGGGAAATTCCTATGCCATCTGAATGCTTTGTACCAGTCCGGTGTCCTGAATGTGCCATCTTCTTTCTCCGGGCAGGGAGAGTTCTTTTGTTGGAATATTTTTAAAGACTCCCTCTACCAGAAAGACTGGTGTCCTTATATTAAAGAGACCTTCAATGGTTTTGGTAATGCGATTGAATATCTCGGACGCTATACCCACAAGGTTGCTATCTCTAACAGCAGAATCATTTCTGTTTCGGATACACATACAACATTCAGTGCCCGCGGAAGAAAACCCGGTGATTCCCACCGTACGATTACTCTCAGCAACGAGGAGTTTATCAGGCGTTTCCTTATGCATGTGCTCCCAACAGGCTTCCAGAAAGTCCGCTATTACGGTTTTCTTAATAATCGCATGAAATCCCAAAATCTGAAGCTTATTTTTAAGCTTCAGGGATACCAGAAGTTTAAGCAACGATATACCGGTCTCGGGATGGCAGATCTGATAAAACAAATCTGGAAAAAAGACATTTGCTGCTGTCCACAGTGTGGACATTCTGCCATGAGGTTACTCGGAAGAACACATGGTGCATTTGGATAACAGCCACTTAACCATAGCATTTTTTAAGCCTGCATCACTGGAGGCTTGTTTCTCATACCTGTTTTTCGGCAGATGACAGCAGCAAGGGTTGCCATTCTCTGATTTTACAGGGGGTCTACATTTTTGAGACTCAGTAGAATTAATGCAATCCCCATATACTCTGTGACCACTCGGTCGCGAATTGGTACAATTGGAAAGAATCACATTCAGAGCAGATTTACTCAGTGAAGAAATCTGCTCTCTTTTTAACTGCTCTGAATATGATACTTTCCTAATGAATTATACCACATCTTCTCTCCACTTCTAAACCTATTTTGATTGGTCTGAGGATACTTTCCCTACATTTGCTCTTATTTCCGGTTGGAACAG
>CAVEKJ010000381.1:0-2509 GCA_963616205.1 Prevotella sp. | reverse complement strand
GGTGGTTGTGTGTTACTCGGCGCTTTTGATGATCCGGTCGTCTTTTTTTACTTCGATGGGAGAAAATCCCATGCTGCCCATGGCAGTTCCTGAAATGCGGTCCGGATAGAATTTGTGGATCTCGCCCTCAAGCGGGTAGCCCTCCGGATGGAACATGTCATAATATGTTCCGTATGGTGCAAATTCCTCTCTTGTGATGTTTACTGCTTTTACTTCTCTCATACTATATACCTTCTTTCTTTGTAATTCCCCATTATAGAAAAAATCTCATATCAGACTTTCTCTTTTTGTTCTTCAATTATACTACAATCCTACTATCAGAATAAATGTTTTTCTGTTTTTAGAAATTATAATTACAAAAAATGCAGAACATCTATCCAACCATGTTCTGCATTTAATTTCTTATTCCATATAATCTATAATCAATTCTCGTCCTACCGTATCGCTTCCGGAAACTCCACACCCTCCGGCATGGGATCCCACTCATTGATGCCAAGGCTCTGTTTGAATTTCGCCTGCTCCAAGGTCAGTTTCGGGAGGTCATCTTTCAGATAATCCATCAGCTCGCTGATGCCTTCCCTTGTCTTATTATTTACCAGAAAGATCCGCTCACAGCCCATATTCTCCATCCACTGTCTAACCATGGGGATATTAGCATGCGGAGAATCCACCTTGGTGATGATCCCGATCAGTGGACGAAGAAGAAAGTTTCTGCTGCCGTCACTGAACAGATTAAAAGGCTCATTGGCCGCCTGCACAATGGCAACCACATCCGCTTCAAAAGAAAAACAGGCAAGTCCCACGCTGAAATGCTTGGATTCTGCATATTCTCCCGGTGAATCAATGGTGTCTTCATTTGTATTGGTATACTGGGTCTTATGATAATGAAGCTCTTCTCCCTTAAGTGCCTGTGTCAGGGATGTTTTGCCGGCTTCACTTCGACCCATCAGAAAAATTTTTTTCATTTTTTATCCCGTCCTGCTCTAACTTCTGTGGATCTCGCAGACATCAAACTTCAATGTCTCATGGAAAAAACGTACCACTTCTTCCACAGCTGTCATCACTTCCGTAAAACCGCCTGTCAGAATCAATGTCCCGCAGAAACGATCCATAAATCCAATTTCCACATGAGCTGCCTTCACTGCAACATCTGCTGCTACCACGATGGCCTCCCAGGGTGTGACACGGACCATGCCGATAGCATCCCCTCTGTGGTCTTCTCCCTCATGAACGCCAATATGTAGCGCAAGATTCTCATACACCGATTTATCATTCGGTGTAAAAACATGTGCAAAAGAGAGCTCTTTTCCAGGTACCCGCACCCGGGTCAGCCGAAGTCTTTTCCCCCTAAGGTTCTCGTAATCGTCATGAAACAGCCGCTCCAACAGTTCTTCCTTCGTTATCCGTTCTTCCATGGTGCACTTCCTTATCTCTTGGTGATGTTGCAGACTACATATCCCAGGGTGTCTCGGAAATAGTCCACGATCTCTTCCATAGCTGTCTGTACATCGGAAATCTCTCCTGTTATGATCAGTGTTCCTGTAAAACGGTCTGCAAATCCAAGATATACATTGCCGCTCTTCACTGCGATATCCGATGCGATCACAGCGGATTCGGAAGGTGTCATATTCATGATTCCAATTGCAGATGATCCATAGTCTACCTGTGGATTCAGTCCAAGCTTCTGATAAATAATAGGTGCCGGACCACCCATGATATGGGCAAATGTAATCTCCTTACCAGCTACGGTCTCCTGCACGATTCTGATCTGATCTTTATGTTCATCTGCCATTGATGATTCCTCGCTTTCAAAAATTTCGTATTATAGCATTTCCATAGATTTCTGCTATGTTTTTGTCGATCAATTTAATATTCGATAAGCCGGATTTTCGCATGTCCGGCTTACACTTTCCCTACGTTAAATTTTACTATTTATACCTCTTAATGTCAATATAATTCTTTGAAAACAAGGCAAAAAACAACGTTTTAAGAAATAAAAATCCACAGAAAACAACACACATTTTCATATCAGAATAGAAAATCAGTCAAAAAATATCCAAGAAGACATTTGCAGCCCTCACAGGGAACTTCCCTGATCCGGTTAAACTGTACTTCTCTTTGCTCAAAACTCAAACACCCTCTTAATACTGTCATAATGCAAAAATTCCCCCTCAGCCGCAAACGCTTTGATCTGCTCCAAGGTAGCAAACATATATCCATCCGTCTCCTCAGTCTGAAGCTTCAGGTCGCTGTCATCCACATCCATGACAAAACGGTACACATCCACAAAATAGTTGTCTCCTTCTCCCAGGTTCTCCCTCTTGTATGTAAAAAGATATCCGCCTTCTGCCTGGCTGGCATCCAGACCTGTCTCCTCTTTTACTTCGCGGAGCACTGCCTCCCTGGATTCTTCCCCTGCTTGGGCAGCACCGCCGGAAACTTCCCACCAGCCCGGAGCCCAGGCTTTCGTCATTACACGCTTGGTGATCAGAAAGGTTTTGTCCGGTCT
>CAVEKJ010000380.1:0-2510 GCA_963616205.1 Prevotella sp. | reverse complement strand
CGATGCTATCTGTGCATTTGTAAATGCAGATCTCGGCGCACCGGTTATTGAGGAACTGCACCGTCAGGGGGTAAAACTGATCCTGATGCGCTGCGCCGGATACAACAATGTTGATCTGGAAACCACTGCTAAATGCGGAATTCAGGTGGCACGTGTTCCGGGTTATTCTCCGGAAGCAGTTGCGGAACACGCCATGGCACTTGCCCTTACTGCCAACCGCCATACGCACAAAGCATATATCAAATGCCGTGAAAACAACTTCGCATTAAATGGTCTTATGGGCGTAAACTTTTATCAGAAAACTGCCGGTATCATCGGTACCGGAAAGATTGGTCAGGCAATGGCAAAAATCTGCCGCGGCTTTGGCATGAAAGTAATCGCTTACGACCTTTTTCCAAATAAAAATCTGGATTTTCTGGAATATGTTTCCCTGGACGAACTTCTTTCCACCAGTGATCTGATCAGCCTCCACTGTCCAATGACTCCGGAAACCGAGCATCTGATCAACTCCGAAACCATTGCAAAAATGAAAGACGGCGTGATCCTTGTAAATACTTCCAGAGGCGGTCTGATCAAAACAGACGACCTGATCGCAGGTATCCGTGACCATAAATTCTTTGCCGTTGGTCTGGATGTATACGAAGAAGAATCCGCATATGTATATGAAGATATGTCCAGCAGCATTCTTCCTACTTCCACGATCCAGCGACTTCTTTCCTTCCCGAATGTTACCATGACTTCCCATCAGGGATTCTTTACTGTGGAAGCTCTGACTAATATTGCAGAGACTACTCTCGAAAACGCAAAAGCATTTATGAATGGAGCAGAAATGAAAAATCTGGTTCACTAAACAGCCAGAAGCAACACCTGATATGCAATAACCCCCGGATACGGAGCTGCATTTTCCGTATCCGGGGGTTACTTTCTGTTTTAGTAAATTTCGTCAAAAGACTGTCCGTCATCCTCTGTATAATAGATGCGCTTCGCATCCTGGGTAAAGATCAGCTTCTGTTTTCCTGCATCATCCAGACTGCACTGCTGATAGGTAACGCCATCTTCTACCGGAAGCATACTATCTGCATTATCATAATCTGTAGCCGTGAGATTGGAAGGCACATGGCCATACTCATAAATGTACTGTGCTACATCATCTTTATCAGTGTAAGTACCTTTCTCATCCAGTTTTTTTTCATTCTGGGAATCCTCAGTATCTGATGATCCAAAACTGTCCGTACCTTCTGATCCGGCGGAATCCGCAGAATCCTGCATGTCCTCCAGATCTTTTTCATCGGTTACTGTCATATCCTCATCGCCATTCTGATCCATCGCCTCTACTTCATCCTCGCTCAGCGGTTCCAGATCATCCTGAAAAGCGGACTCATCATAGGTTTCCTTATCCTTGCATCCTCCCAGCATCAGCACTGCTGCACCTGTAACCGCCAGAAGAAAATATCTGAACTTTTTCATAGATCAATCTCCTTTCATGGAATATCTTTCTCTTAAAAGTGCAATTTCTCTTTTCCATCCTTCGTCATCATTGGGCGTCTCCAGAATGAAAGGAATTCCCTTAAGTGCCGGATGACACACCACATTTACAAGTGCATTCAGACCGATCTGGCCCTCTCCGATCTTCGCATGACGGTCCTTATGGCTTCCCAGTCCGTTCATGCTGTCATTAAGATGAACGGCTTTCAGCCTGGAAAGACCGATCACGCGGTCAAACTCATCCAGAACCCCATTCAGATCATGAACAATATCATAGCCACCATCCCACACATGGCAGGTATCCAGGCAGACTCCCAGTTTATCGCTTTTTTCTACCCGGTCTATGATCTCCCGAAGTTCCTGAAAAGTTGCTCCGACTTCGGAGCCCTTTCCTGACATGGTTTCCAGCAGAACTGTTGTACTCTGCTCTTCGGTGAGCACTTCGTTGAGGATTTCTGAAATTTTCGTAATTCCCGTCTCGATTCCCTGGCCTACATGGCTTCCCGGATGAAAATTATAATAATTTCCCGGCGTATATTCCATGCGTTTCAGGTCATCCGCCAGGATCTCTCGTGCAAAATCCCTGAGATTTTCTTTTGCCGCACAGGCATTCATGGTATAGGGTGCATGTGCAACAAGCTTACCGAAATGATTTTCCCCGGCAAGTTCCAGAAATTTTTCCACATCTGTGGGATCGATCTCTTTTGCCTTGCCCCCTCTGGGATTGCGGGTAAAAAAGGCGAAGGTATTTCCGCCATTCTTCAACATCTGGCGTCCCATAGCTGCGTAGCCCTTGGATGAACTTGTATGATTTCCGATATATAATACCATATCTTTATAATCTCCCTGTAGTCTTTATTTTTGTTTTCAGCCTGATCATTATATCAAAAACTTCTTTTTCTGAAAAGTCCGTGATTCTTTCTTTACAATACTTTCCATTCTTTCTATAATAAATATATCTTTACATATGAAGGAGAAAAAGCATGGCAAATGACAATCAAAGGCGGCCGCCTCATGGCCACGAT
>CAVEKJ010000379.1:0-2520 GCA_963616205.1 Prevotella sp. | reverse complement strand
CTGATGATCATGGCATAGCGTTTATGATCCTCAATACCAGAGGAAAAATCCAATGTTTTCATCTTCTGATTTCCGTTGTAATAATCCATTCTGTGGGATTTCAGAGGTGCCACAAGATCTGCATCTGCAAGCTGAAGGGATTTCACTCTTTTTCTCTTGGATTTGGACATGATCATATCGATATCCAGCTCCCCGTTGACAAACAGGTACTCGTATTCCAGGTCTGTCTTTGGTATTACAAAATAACATGCAACGCCGAGAGCGATAGCCGGAACCAGCAGAAGTGCATTCAGGATAAGGCCTCCCAGGACCATGATCACGGTCAGTGCAATGAGACCGTATTTTACAACGAGATCCTTCCCTGTCTGTTTCTTCTTTACCAGAAGTTCTGAATATAAGTCACTCATTTGCTTCTTCCTTTCGTAATTTACTGACTTTTTGATTATAGCACAAAAAGAGAGCCGCGTCTATGACGCAGGCCCTCTCATTTTGTGAATTAATTCTTTCACCTGCTCAGCTGATCATTACATCATTCCCATTCCCGGGTTTGCAGCCGGAGCCGGAGTATCTTCTTTGATGGTGGAAACTACAGCCTCTGTTGTAAGGAGTGTGGATGCAACACTTGTAGCATTCTGAAGTGCACTTCTTGTAACTTTGGCTGGGTCAAGGATTCCGTTCTCAACCATGTTTACATATTTCTCATTGAGAGCATCGAAGCCTGTACCTACCTCAGACTCTCTTACTTTGTTGATGATGACAGAGCCTTCCAGTCCTGCGTTTGCAGCGATATGGAACAGCGGAGCCTCAAGAGCTTTCAGGATCACATAAGCACCTGTCTTCTCATCTCCCTCAAGTGTTGTGGCAAGTTTTGCAACCTCTTTGGAAGTGTGGATGTAAGCAGATCCGCCACCTGCGATGATACCTTCCTCAACAGCTGCTCTTGTTGCTGCAAGAGCATCCTCAAGACGAAGTTTTGCTTCTTTCATCTCTGTCTCAGTAGCAGCACCTACACGGATAACAGCTACGCCACCAGCCAGTTTTGCAAGTCTTTCCTGAAGTTTCTCTTTATCGAACTCGGATTTTGTCTCCTCGATCTGAGCACGGATCTGAGCAACACGTTTTGCGATGGCATCTTTGTCGCCAAGGCCATCAACGATAACTGTGTTCTCTTTTGCAACTTTAACAGATTTCGCACGTCCAAGCTGCTCCATCTTAGCTTCTTTCAGGTCAAGACCAAGCTCGTCGGAGATTACCTGTCCGCCTGTCAGGATCGCGATATCCTGAAGCATCTCTTTTCTTCTGTCACCATAGCCAGGAGCTTTGACAGCAACTACCTGGAAGGTTCCTCTCAGTTTGTTAACGATCAGTGTTGTAAGAGCCTCGCCCTCAACATCCTCAGCGATGATGAGAAGTTTTGCACCAGCCTGAACAACCTGCTCAAGAAGTGGAAGGATCTCCTGGATATTGCTGATCTTCTTGTCTGTGATCAGGATGTACGGATCATCAAGAGTTGCCTCCATCTTCTCCATATCTGTGGACATGTATGCGGAAATATATCCACGGTCAAACTGCATACCTTCTACAAGGTCAAGCTCTGTATGCATGGTCTTGGACTCCTCAACAGTGATAACACCGTCTTTGGAAACCTTCTCCATAGCGTCTGCAACAAGCTGTCCAACCTGCTCGTCACTTGCGGAGATTGCTGCTACGTTAGCGATCTGCTCTTTGCCGTTGATCGCCTGGCTCATGTTCTTGATCGCTTCTACTGCAACATCTGTTGCTTTTTTCATACCTTTTCTGAGGATGATCGGGTTCGCACCTGCTGCCAGGTTCTTCATTCCCTCATGTACCATTGCCTGAGCAAGTACAGTTGCGGTTGTTGTACCATCACCGGCTACATCGTTTGTCTTGGATGCAACTTCTTTGATGATCTGAGCTCCCATGTTCTCGAATCCGTCCTCAAGCTCGATCTCTTTTGCGATGGAAACACCATCGTTTGTGATAAGCGGAGCACCGAAAGATTTGTCAAGTACTACGTTTCTTCCTTTCGGTCCAAGTGTTACTCTTACTGTATCTGCGAGTTTATTTACACCAGCTTCCAGTGCTGCTCTTGCTTCTGCGCCGTATTTGATTTCTTTTGCCATGATAAAATGACCTCCTATTTATATTGATATACGATAAGATGTTTATATTATTTAATAACTGCCAGGATGTCTTCCTGTTTTACGATGATGTAATCCGTTCCATCCATCTTGACTTCTGTTCCTGCATATTTGGAGTAGATAACTGTATTTCCAACTTCTACTTCCATCTTTACTTCTTTGCCGTTTACAACTCCGCCAGGGCCAACTGCGATAACCTCTGCCTGCTGTGGTTTCTCCTGTGCCTGTCCCGGAAGTACGATTCCGGATGCTGTTGTCTCTTCTGCTTCAACCTGTTTTAATACTACTCTGTCACCTAAAGGTACTAACTTCATGATCTATGTTCCTCCTTGTCAGTTTCGATTTCGTTTGCTAGCAC
>CAVEKJ010000378.1:0-2521 GCA_963616205.1 Prevotella sp. | reverse complement strand
AGACTGGTATCTACGTCGATCTCAGCCATACGCACAAGGAAAAATCCCATGATCGGTCCGATGGTTCCATTGAAAATTCCAAAACCAATGGCAAGAGCCCAGGTTTCCGGTGTTTTGAGAAGGCTTTTGATATCCCATCTGGAATGATAGATTTCCTCAGAAGTATTCTCTACAGATGAATCCGCAGTTTCTTCGATTCCGTCTACGGTCATTCCCAGTTCCTCCGGTCTGGAAATGCCAAATTTCACAGCCATGTAAACACTGAAAAGAAGGATCACGGTAATAAACATATAACATGGAGTCAGGCCGAAACGGGCTTTTCCAAGGGTGAGCAGTGTAATGGATGTTGCAGAGTTCAGAGGTGCTGCGATCGTGATGATTCCTAAAATCCTTCCACGCATGGAGGAGAACCAGTTTGCGCAGAGCTGGAAACAGACAAGCTGAACCATCTGTGCGGCAAATTTGGTAAGCACTGCACCGATGAGATAAACCCAGTACATTTTTGAATCCAGAGAATAGGCGATTCCGATAAGAAAAGTTCCTGCAGCCAGTGTGCCAAATGCAGCAACAGAAAATTTCCGGGTACCGTTTTTCAGGATATATGTACTGAAAAGAAAAGAGAGCACAATAAGAATATAATTGGCAATGGTAAATGGCACGGACACACTGGAAAAACTCCAGCCCATTTTTTCGGTGAAAGCAGGCTCAATGATGTTCAGGGCATCACTGGCCAGACAGCAGCTGAAATACATGGCCAGGCATCCCAGAGCGATAATGCCGATGGCGTGCTTTTTAAAGCTGGCGGAAGCATTTTTTTCAAACATTTTAATCTCTCCTGTAAGTTTAAATTATTAATCGATCTTTTTGCTGTTTCTACTATAGACTATGGAGAAATATGTTTGTATATTAAAATATAATTATATTTTTATTGAAACTTAATATATTTGACGAATCAAGAAAATATAAAAACCATCTGTACATATCACAACTGTGCAGATGGTTTTTTATGCTTTCAGAAAGAAATATTTCAGATAGAGATATTATTTTTCTGCCGGAATTTTACAGGCGTGGTTCCGCAGTTCTTTTTTATGAAATCATAGAAGTTACAGAGCTGGGAAAAACCCAGATGTTCTGCGATATCCTTGATGGGCATATTGGTATTCTGGAGGTAATAGGTAGCCTGGGAAAGCTTGATATCATTTAAAATACTGCGAAAAGTTTTTCCCGTATGCATCTTAACAAAGGCAGACAGATAGTTGGGGTGGTAATGAAAATAAGCAGCAGTGGATTCCAGAGTTGCAGTGGGGTAATTTACACTCAGGTAATTAAACAGGGCAACGATCTGGGAATTGGTCTTATTTGTAAACTTCCGGCTTGAGATCTGGGCATCGTAGTTCCGGATAAGCTCTGTGAAAAATATGACCAGCATACAGCGCATGGTAAGCTGGCTGAATGATTTTTTCTCAAGGTATTCCAGGCACAGGAAATCAAGAGCCTGTTCCATAGTGTCCGTTGGTTTCAGATCAAAAAGAAGATAATCGGAGGATTTTTCCTGAGCGAGGAAATAATTCAGGAAAAACTGTCCCAGATGTTCGTGCTGCTGGATCATGGACCAGAATGTGGCAGTAAAAAGAGATTTCTTAAGACCGATATTCAGCACTAGATCATCTTCAGATTCTACATAAATATCGTGGCGGACATTAGGATTCATAATACAGATGGTGCCGGCATCATAAGTATTGAATTCCCCCTGGTCCATGATCTGGTGCATTTTTCCCTGGATCACGTAATTTAATTCAAAAAAATCGTGGCCGTGAAGTCCGCCGATATCCTTGTTGGCTTCTGTGGAGTGAAGACTGATAAAAATATCAGAGCCAGGGTCAAAAACTTCACTGGCATATAAAACAGGCTCCTGGATGAGCCTGGTATCTGGTGCCGAACGGATCTTCTGACGGGTGTAGATCCGCAGCTGTTCAATGGTTTCCGGATGGATCATAGTAAAGAAATTCCTTTCTGTAAATGGGGTTCAACAGGTATTTTTTATGATTATACACCTGTAAATATTAAGTATCAATAAAAATATAATTATATTTTAATATATATTTTGTCAGCGTAAACAGCTATCCTAGATAACATCAGATTTGATCTTTTTGCTTTTATTTTTGCGAACCAAAACAAACGAAAGGAAGAAAGAAATGCTGCAATTAAAAGACATCAGATGCTGCGGACTGAATGATCCGCTAGGACTTGATAAGGGAAAAGTCAATTTTTCATGGAAACTGGTATCAGACAAAAATGATACCATCCAGAATTCATTCCGGATTCTGGTGAAAGATGCCAGGGAGGGAATCCTGGTGTGGGACAGCAATGTACAGCTTACAAAAGAACAGAACAATATTATCTATCAGGGAGCACATCTGTATTCCAACAGATATTACTGCTATAAAGTGATCGTGACAGACAATTACGGAGAGAGCGCGGAATCGGAAGATCACTTTTTTACAATGGGACTCTATGAGCA
>CAVEKJ010000377.1:0-2522 GCA_963616205.1 Prevotella sp. | reverse complement strand
TAGTAGTATCCCCCGACGGAGTCCTGCCCGGCTCGATACCATCTCCCCCTGGCGTCCGTTCGCCAAAAAATCTGTTCGTCAATAAAAAAGGCGCTGCCACTCCCCAGCAACACCTCTTTCACACCATTTTAATTCCCGCCAGAAATCTCCCTCAACAACTCAAGATCACTAGCCTGAACCTTAATATTCGTAGTCAGTTTCTCTCCCTCAGGACTAATATACGTCACCTCAAGAATACTCCCCTCACGGATCCCCCGACGCGAAACCGCACTGCAAAACGCCGGAAACTTCGGATGATTCTGTTTAAATGTATTCCAGGCATTCATAACCTTCATCATATTCCCAAAATTACCAATACCCATAACTCTAATAACACCAGCCTTTCTTTTATAACCTACCAGAACTCACAACCCTCTGATAAAAGAAATCGCGTCCCGGATCCCGGCCACATAAACCAGCTTAATGCCCTTAATGCTCTCAGTAGCCGTACGGTTCACCTCCGGAAGGATCACCGTCTCAAACCCAAGCTTCTTTGCCTCCTGCACACGCTGGCCGGCCATACTCACAGCACGGACCTCGCCGCTTAAGCCAATCTCACCAAAAGCCATCACCGAATCCGGGATCACAATATCCTTCGCACTGGAAATAATAGCCAGACAGATACCAAGATCGATGGCCGGTTCCGTCATCTTCATGCCACCTGCAATGTTCACATAAGCATCCGAAGCCGCAAGATGGACTCCCGCCTTTTTCTCCAAAACAGCCATCAGAAGATTCACACGGTTAAAATCCGTGCCAACTGCAGTCCGTCTCGGAATTCCAAAATTACTCTGGCAGACAAGCGCCTGGATCTCCACAAGGATCGGCCGCGTTCCTTCCATAGAGCAGGCAACCACAGATCCTGAAGCATTCTCCGGCCTTCCGTTCAAAAGAAACTCCGAAGGATTCTTCACCTCCTCAAGTCCCTTATTCTGCATCTCAAAAACCCCGATCTCATTGGTAGAACCAAATCGATTCTTCACCGCACGCAGGATCCGGTAAGAAGCATGCCTGTCGCCTTCAAAATAAAGCACCGTATCCACCATATGCTCCAGTACACGAGGACCCGCCACGTTTCCCTCTTTGGTCACATGGCCCACGATAAAAACAGAAACACCCATACCCTTGGCGATCTGCATCAACACATTGGTAGATTCCCGGACCTGTGAAACACTTCCAGGTGCAGACGTGATATCCTCATGAAACATCGTCTGGATAGAATCCACCACTGCCACATCCGGCTTTGTCCGTTCAATGATTTCCCGGATATTTTCCAGATTTGTCTCACAGAGCAATTTCAGTTTATCATCAAATGTTCCAAGACGATCCGCCCGAAGCTTGATCTGTCTTAAAGACTCCTCACCGGAAATATACAATACAGAAACACCCTGCGAGGAAAGATTCCTGCACACCTGCAGCAACAATGTAGACTTGCCGATGCCAGGATCTCCACCTACCAAAACAAGGGAGCCGGGGACGATCCCGCCTCCCAGCACCCTGTCAAGTTCACCGATCCCGCAGCTCTGACGTTCGTCTGAAGAAAGACTGATATCTTTCAGAACTACCGGTTCTGTTTTCTTTTGTGTAGTTTTTATACTTCCTGAAGAAGATTTTTTAGAAGAAACCGTTTCCTCCACAAATGTATTCCATGCCTTACAGGCTGGGCACTGACCCATCCATTTGGCAGATTCATACCCGCATTCCTGGCAGAAATAAACTGTTTTTTTATTTTTTAGCATTTTACGATTTTAACTTCTGCTTTGGTGTTCGCATCCAGCTCAACGCTGAAGGAAAGTTTACCGCCCAGGTTTGTGGTCATAGTACCTGTACTTGCACCATCAATAAATACCTGATATTCTGTCTCAGCCTCAAGTTCAACAGTGATCTGAGAATCCTCAAATCCCTGAACCTCAAAACTCATTGCTGTTCCATCCTGTTTAAGATGGAATACACTGGTTCCCGGAACAGACTCATATACGAACATTCCATTACGCTCGAGTTTGGTGATCTCCTTATATGTTTTTACTTTATACATATCTCCCTGATACTGATAATCCGACAGTTTGGATTTCTGATTTAATTCGTAATCTCCAAAACTGATAGTTCCATTATCTTCTGTGCGGATCAATTCCTGTACCACTGCCATGATCTTATGTCCTCCTGAAATCTTTCGTTGTATAGTTTTGATTTTGTTAATTATAACTTATTTCTACTTTTTTTGCTATAGAAAGTAACAAAATTCTTATGCTTTCTCAACATCTTTTACTTCAAAGCAGATTTTTTTATCTTTTACTTTTACCTGCACGGTATCACCGGCTTTGATATGACCTTCAAGGATTTCTGTAGCCATCTCATCCTCGATCTTTGTCTGGATCGCACGTCGCAGCGGTCTTGCGCCATATTTACTGTCAAAACCGGCATCCGCGATCAGATCCTTTGCCGCTCCGGTAACTTTCAGCGTGATATCCAGCTGTTCGCTGCAT
>CAVEKJ010000376.1:712-2536 GCA_963616205.1 Prevotella sp. | reverse complement strand
TCATTATGAACTACAAAATGGCAAATGTATAGTTACCCAAGAATTAAGCGCTTACAAAAGAAACATATTTCACAAAAAGACTGTCAAAAATTCTGCGGTTCGTGTATAATAAATACAATAACAAACCGTTAATAAACAGAAAGTCTATTATTTCTGCTTAAAATTGTACAACGCAGCGTTTCTGGATGATTTGATATCATAGATAGATCCTGCAGATTTTCTTTTGGTATGGAAATTTCAGAACGCGAGACGGAAAAGGGGGCTTGTGCATGAAGATAACGTTTATCGGTGCTACGCATGAGGTGACTGGAAGCTGTTATTATCTGGAAGCAGCAGGACGGAAGTTCCTGGTGGATTATGGAATGGAACAGGGACCGGATTATTATGAAAACAAGGAGCTGCCAGTGGCTCCTGGGGATCTGGACTTTGTGCTTCTGACGCATGCGCATATGGATCACTCCGGAAATCTTCCTGCCTTATATGCAAAAGGTTATCAGGGACCGATCTATGCAACAGAGGCAACCTGTAATCTCTGCGATATTATGCTTCGAGACAGTGCGCATATCCAGATGTTTGAGGCTGAATGGAGGAACCGAAAAGGCCGCAGAGAAGGAAAACCGGAATTTATTCCTGCATATACCATGGAAGATGCCATGGGTGTACTTCGAAATTTCGTCAGATGTCCATATGATAAGATCATCAAACCGGCAGAGGGAATTGAAGTACGTTTTGTAGATGCAGGCCACCTTCTTGGCTCCAGCAGTATTGAAGTCTGGCTGACAGAAGATGACAAAACAGAAAAGATCGTATTTTCCGGAGATATCGGAAATCTTGATCAGCCGCTGATCAAAGATCCTGTATATATTAAAGAGGCTGATTATGTTGTTATGGAATCCACCTATGGAGACCGCAGCCATGGGGAACGTCCGGATTATCCGGTAATGCTTGCGGAGATCATCCAGAGGACATTTGACAGAGGTGGTAACCTTGTGATCCCGTCCTTTGCAGTAGGCCGTACGCAGGAAATGCTGTATTTTATCCGCCAGATCAAAGAGCAGGGACTGGTCCACGGACATGATGGGTTTACCGTATATGTAGACAGTCCTCTGGCCAATGAGGCAACTACGATCTTCAGTGAGAACGCCTATACCTGTTATGATGAGGAAGCAATGGATCTTTTGAATAAAGGGATCAATCCGTTATCTTTCCAGGGATTGAAGACATCTGTTACGACAGATGATTCCAGAGCGATCAATTTTGACGAAGATTGTAAGGTGATCATTTCTGCCAGCGGTATGTGTGATGCCGGCCGTATCAAACATCATCTGAAGCATAACCTGTGGGATCCGAAAAACACGATTCTTTTTGTTGGATATCAGGCCATCGGAACTCCGGGAAGGGCACTGCTGGAAGGGGCTTCAGAGATGAAGCTGTTCGGCGAGACTGTGCAGGTAACTGCTGAAATCTGCAGGATGCCGGGAATCAGCGGGCATGCAGATGTAAATGGACTTATTAAATGGGCGAAAGCCTTTGAGACGAAGCCAAAACATGTATTTGTCACACACGGTGATGATACAGTAACAGAGATTTTTGCTCAGAGATTGAAAGAAGAACTGGACTACGATGCAACGGCACCGTTCAGTGGAACTGAATATGATCTTCTGGAGAATCGGTGTATCCACGAGGCTGTTGGTGTCCGTATCGTGAAAGCGACTGCGTCGCCCAAGACAACCAAAGCTGCCCGGGCATACGAGAAACTGCTGGCTATGGGACGCCGCCTGATGTCTGTGATCAGGAAAAATGAGGGCTGCCCAAATAAGGATC
>CAVEKJ010000376.1:0-702 GCA_963616205.1 Prevotella sp. | reverse complement strand
GATCTGGAACGTTTCTCCAGAGATGTTCAGTCCCTGTGTGATAAATGGGACAGACCGGACATTTAACGGAATCAGGGAAGTAGTTCTTTGTGTGGTTGTGGATATCCGCCTGACCTAAGCAACTGGAAATCAAAATAAAATCACCCTGCGAAAATTTTTCGCAGGGTGATGATACATCAGATATAAATATAAAAACTGCCAAGCGACAGATCAGTCTTCGTTCAGTGCCTGACGGATCGCTTTTGCAAGCTGGTCCGGACATGAAGTTGGCTTGAATCCGCAACGGATCCCTTCCAGACGGGAGATCACTTCCTCTGCATCCATTCCTTCTGCAAGATGGGCAACACCCTGTGTGTTTCCGGAACAGCCGCCTGTAAATTTAACATTATGAACTTTTTTATTATCGTCGATCTCGAACTCAATTCCCTGAGCACAGACACCTTTTGTCTTATAAACCATTTTGGTTACCTCCTGTTCTTTTTATCTACCGATTATATCATCTCTCAAAAAAAGTTTCCATAAAAAATAAAATTTGTTATAATGAACGATGTAGAAAAAGAAAAAGGCACTGCTGAACAGAAAAAACTGAGAAATTCAGCAGGATATCATATTGAAAGAGAGGATTTACAGATTATGAAATGTGTTGGAATCATAGGAGCAATGGAAGAAGAAGTAGCAAGACTGAAAGAAGTCATGGAGAAT
>CAVEKJ010000375.1:0-2539 GCA_963616205.1 Prevotella sp. | reverse complement strand
AAAGAAATCTCCGCACTTTCCGGTGGAGAAAGAGGCCGTGTCTCCCTTGCTAAACTGATGCTCTCCGAGGCCAATTTCCTGATCCTGGATGAGCCTACCAACCATCTGGACATCGCTTCCAAAGAAATCCTTGAAGAAGCACTGGTAAGTTATACCGGCACGGTCCTTTATGTGTCTCATGACCGTTATTTCATCAATCAGACTGCCACCAGGATCATGGAGCTTACCAATCAGGCAGTGGTCAATTACATCGGTGATTACGATTATTACCTGGAGAAAAAAGAAGAGCTGACCAGTGCTTATGCACCAGGAATTGATTTCCCGGAAGCACCTCAGGAAGAAAAAGCAGTTTCCGAGAACAAACTTTCCTGGCAGCAGATGAAAGAAGAACAGGCAAAGAAAAGAAAGCGGGAAGCGGAACTGAAAAAAGTCGAGGCCCGTATCGAAGAACTGGAAACCAGAGACAGTGAGATCGACGAGACCATGGTCCTTCCGGATGTCTGCACCAACGTAGCAGAATGCACGAAATTAAGTCGTGAGAAAGCTGCTATCGCCGAAGAACTGGAAGAACTTTATGAGAAATGGGAAGAGCTGGCATAATGCCAGCTCTTTTTTTGCCGCCTGATCCGGCCCTATGATCTTCTGTTTATAATTTTATATCAGTTCTTTTTGAAGTTCCTCTGCAAACTGCGGCACACAGGCAAGGATATCCTCGTTTTTCAGATAGGACGGTTCTTCGCCTTTCCAGTTCTTTACGACACCGCCGGCCTCACGGAGGATAACTGTCCCTGCGGAATAATCCCAGGGTTTCAGATCACGCTCAATATAACCGTGCTCTCTTCCGCAGGCAACATAACACATATCCAGCTCTGCAGATCCGGTACGGCGGAAATCTCCACATTTCATAAAGATATTGTAAAAGATCGGAAACAGGTTCTTTGCCTCCTCTTTTTTATATGGAGTGGAACCATAGGAAATGACCGCATCTCCAAAATCCGGCGTATCTGAAACATGGATCGCCCGGTCATTGAGGTAGGCACCTTCTCCTTTTGCAGCATGGAATAACTCCTCCGTAAAAGGATTATAAATAACGCCAAACACCATCTCCCCGTTTTCATATAGTCCCAGTGCCACTGCACTCATGTGAAAATCCCGGATCAGGTTGGTGGTTCCGTCAATAGGATCCAGGATCCAGTAAGTCTTTTCCCTGGAAAGCCCAAGATTTTCTTTTTCTTCTGCGATCAGAGCGATCCCCGGAAATCTTTTTCCAAGTTCTTCTTTCAGAAAATTCTGCACAGCCAGATCTACATTGGTCACATAATTGGCTGCGCCTTTGATCATGACCTCCTCATTGTTCATCTCTTTTAAGATCAGCTCTTTCGTCTCTTTTACAAGAACGATCACCTGTTTCTGCTCTTCTGCTGAAATCATCGATTTCTCCCCCTTTTCTTTTACCTGAGCAGCATAGCAAGATGCTGTTCAAAACACACCCCATCGTTACGATCCGTTCCTTCTTTCACCGCATCATGGATCGATGCCGTGATAAAGTCAACAGCCAGATGTGCACAGGTTTCCATGGAATAACCTTTTACCAGGCCTGCGCTGAGCACGGATGCAAAAAGATCTCCTGTCCCGGAATAGCTTCCGCCGGATTTTTCCGCAAACACCCAGGAGCTGTTTCCTTTTTCCAGAACAAGATTTCCCATTTTCAGAGGCTTTCCTTCTTCTCTGTGATCTACTCCTGTGATCACTACTGCCGGAAGTGAAAATTCTTCTGCAAGCCTGTCCCCGATCTCACGGATCTTATCCATTCGCTCCTCTTCGGATATACTTTTTAATTCTTTCCAAATTTTCTCCATTTTCTCTTTTCCATACAGAAGAAGGAGGGCTTCTGTCAGGTTCGGTGTGATCACATAGGAACGGCGGGTCAGTTCACAGAAGCGGCTCCGAAGTTCCTCCGTATAAATGGGATAAACTTCTCCGTCATCTCCCATCACCGGGTCTGTAAGGATCAGGGTATCCTCTCCTGCAAACAGATCCATAAATTTCAGGATCTCATCTGCCTGCTTTTCGTCAGAGAGAAAGCCCGTGTAGATCCCGTCCGGAGAAAATCCCCGTTTTTTCCATTGTTCCATATATGGTTCCATATGTTCTGTAAAATCTTCACAGAAATAACTTTCGTAGCCGGTCTGATTGCTTAAAACAGCGGTGGGAAGCGGGCATGCCTGTACTCCCATCACCGAGATCACCGGGATCGCTGCTGTCAGTGAACATTTCCCCAGCCCGGAAAGATCATTGATCACTGCTATTTTTTTCATGGTAATTCTCCAGTCTTGTGTTTTTTTCTGTATTATTATAGAATGAATTGTCAGGTTTACGCAATCACTTTTGGAAGGAATTCATAAGACTTATGTTAAATATATCCGCAGAACACAAAAAAGAACATCTTTATCTGGAAGTTTATCACTATTACCGAAAACTCATCATGGAAGGCCGTCTCCTTCCCAGCAGCAAAATGCACTCTCTGCGCAAATGTGCT
>CAVEKJ010000374.1:0-2542 GCA_963616205.1 Prevotella sp. | reverse complement strand
CGCAGGTGGTTGGCATTGTTATGACGTAACGAAAGGCTTTCTCTGCAGGTGAGGGCGAAATATTTTTCAATTTCATCCACTCCCAAGTCATCAAAGCCAAGTCCGGCTTCCGTGAGATAACGGTTAAACTGACAAAGAGCCGCCCATTTGCAGCGGATAGTCGCTTCCGAACGCCCCCGATCCTTTTCGTATTGAAGATAACGGAGAATGATTTCTCCTGTATCTCCGTGGAATATGTATTCCACACTTGGTGTACGGAATTCGAAATCGCCCGTTTCCTGGTAAGACAGCAGCATCCTGATCGCCCGGAGTCTTTTCTTTTGTTTGCCGCTCATTTCTCCGGTGATGATGTGGGAGCCAATCATTTCGTCACAGTAAGAAAAGGCTGTTTCCAGATTGAACTCTTGGATTTCATGCTCCTCAAACCAACCGGAAATCGCATTCCATTCAGATGTGAGAACACTTGCATGATGTGCGTGATACTCCCTGTCATGTAGCTCGTCTTTACATAATTGGATAAGTTCTGTCAAATCTGTAATCATAGAACAATCCTCCTTTCGGTTCTATGATACAGCACCGGATTATTATGTAAAGAAATCCATGCTAGAGTCCAGAATTTACAGGCTTCAGCAGGCATTTCTTTACATAACAGATTTCTTGTCATAACCTTTGCTTTTTCCTGAACGTGGTTTTGCATGCATGACACGGATCCCAAGTCTGGCAAGTGAGAACTGGATCTGCTTTGCAATGTACTGGCTTCCATTATCGAAGTAGCAGGCATCAAAGGTGCCATATCTGGAAATAGCCTGATGGAAGGTGTCCTCAATGATGGATTCTTCCTGATTATCGTAAAACCGGGAGGAAAGCAGATATCTGGAATGGTCATCCATGGCAGAGGACAGATAAGTTTGTACCTTTGCACCATTTTTCCCAATGGGAAGTTTGGGACCA
Source organism: Prevotella sp. (assembly GCA_963616205.1). Classification (GTDB taxonomy): domain Bacteria; phylum Bacillota; class Clostridia; order Lachnospirales; family Lachnospiraceae; genus Blautia_A. The sequence continues at coordinate 1,591 of CAVEKJ010000374.1, read as the reverse complement.
TACTTGATATCGCCCTGGATCAGCATCATACGGTGAGGCTTACAGAAACGTTTTGAAGAGCTGTTCCTGGCCTCCCTGTACATCTGCATCTGTTTCTGACCATAGCCCGCCCGGTATATGTGGCGTTCAAGAGTCGACCGCTTCAGAATACCAGGTGCCACAAGACCTTCTGCTTCCAGAATGTAAATGATCTGAGCAACTGACCGTTCCGGCACTTCCCTGCGGAGCTGGATCGCCTGTTCCAGAAGAAACTCAAAGTTTTCCGGAAGGACCTGTGAACGTCGTTTTTCGCGATCAGCTGGTCTGAGACCTGCGAACTGCTTTTCCGCAAATGCTTTTTCATACCGGTAAAGAGTACGGACAGAGAGATTATTCTCATCAGCGATCGTTCTGCGGAGCTGTAAGCGTCTGGCATCATCCAGACCTGTCTGAAGAAGCGGTGAGATCAGCTGGAAACGGTGAAGTGCCTCCTGATCCCGCCACTGTTGTTTCGTAAATGTATCACTTGTACTCATAGTATAGATACCTCCTTTTGAGACCACTATACTATCTGCACGCATGACAGACGAACCAAAGCAGGTGCATAGGTCTACCAGCGGATTGGCATTAAAGCTCCACCGCTGTTATAAATGAACCGGAGGATAAGTTCCAGCCAGTTTTGATATCTGTTTCTGATCTTGTTGAGCAGCAAGTCGGAAGTAAACAGGAGTTCCTCTCCCAGATTCAATATCTGATATCCGACTGTCCGCAGGTATCCCTCTATACGCTGCAGATTTTCGCGAAACCATTGAATCCAGCGAACCATAGTACTGAAGGATGGGTAATCTTCAGAGTCCAGGTCTTCCGGAAGGATGACTTCATCCAGAACACCAGCAACTACCTCTGCTTCGTAGTGTTTATAGGGAACAAGACAGTCAGGAAGTTCATTATGGTAGCTATGACAGTTCTGGCATCGGAACCTGCGGATCATCAGATGCTCCTTCATTCCGCCTTCCTTTTTTCGGATGCGTGGACGGGAGTCTCTATAGCGGAGTATCCCATGGCAAACCGGACAAAGATGGGAGTTCTCACTGCTCTCAACAAAAAACACCAGAATCCTCCTTGAAGACCAGTGTGTAGTCTGATATAATAATCATGGTTTTGACCATGGTCTCAGAGTACACAACTTTCCAGGTAGGTGCTCTGGGATCTTTTTCTTTCTGTAAACTAATGACAGTATACAGATCATTCCAGAGACAGGCAAGCAGATCAGTATTATGCTAATTTAAGGAGTCAATAACAGTACACATTAAAATTGATATTGCCATTGTTAACAATATCATTTTTACTATTCTTTTTGTCATTTTTATTCCCCCTAATACTGTTATTTAACTACTTTCCCTGTAGATGTTACTCCAAATTTGAGAACATATGAATACAATTTTCCGCTCTTTTTTTGTACAGCCTTGCAGCTTCCTACTGCATATATTCCAGATGAATAATGCGATTTAGATATAACGGAATAAGTATTAAGTGCATTATTATAACAATCCATTGCTGTTTCCTTACATTGACTTGTCTTTCCATTATATAAAAATAGTCCCCTCAATGC
>CAVEKJ010000373.1:0-2554 GCA_963616205.1 Prevotella sp. | reverse complement strand
CCAGATCGACAGTCTGGTGTGGGGCTGGTGGATGATCATTCTGCTTCTGGGTACTCATATTTTTATGACCATCCGTACCGGTGTGATCCAGCGTAAGATTGGCACCGCCATCCGCCTGTCTGTCACAAAAGATCACGATGCAGAAGGTGAAGTCAGTCAGTTTGGAGCTCTGACAACAGCCCTGGCTTCCACCATTGGAACCGGAAATATCATTGGAGTTGGAACTGCCATTGCTCTTGGCGGCCCCGGTGCAGTTCTCTGGTGCTGGCTTACCGGTGTTTTCGGAATCGCCACCAAATACAGTGAATCTCTCATCGCCGTAAAATACCGTGTCAAAACCAAAGACGGCCGTATGCAGGGCGGTGCCATGTATGCTCTGGAACGTGGATTGAATATGCGCTGGCTTGGTCTGATCTTTGCGTTCTTCGGTGGTTTTGCCTCTTTTGGAATCGGATGTGCAACCCAGGTCAATGCCATCGCGACCGTATGTAATGAGAACCTACATATTCCGCCTGCAGTGATCGGTATCGCCGTGGCTGTCCTTACTGCTCTTGTTATTTTTGGTGGAATCAAATCCATCGCAAATGTATGTGAACGTCTTGTTCCGTTTATGGCATTTTTCTATGTGATCGGATGCATCATCATCCTGGGAATCAATTTCGATTTTATCATTTCTGCCGTAAAAACCATCTGCAAACTTGCTTTTACTCCTGGTGCTGCTGCCGGAGGTCTTGTGGGACGTGGTATCATGATGGCTATGCAGTATGGAATCGCAAGAGGACTTTTTTCCAATGAATCCGGTATGGGTTCCGCCCCTATCGCCGCCGCTGCAGCCCAGACAAGAAATCCGGTACGTCAGGCTCTTGTTTCCAGCACCGGTACATTCTGGGATACAGTTGTGGTATGTCTGATGACTGGTCTTGTTCTTGTCACCAGCATTATGAAAAATCCTTCCATTGATATGGGAAATATCACAGATGGCGGTGTCCTCACGACTCTCGCATTTCAGCAGATTCCGGTTCTTGGTCCTGTGATCCTGGTAGTTGGTATTATTTCCTTCGCATATTCTACAGTCCTTGGGTGGGCCTATTACGGTGAACGGTGTGTGGAGTATTTTTCCGGCAAAAAAGGCCTCATCCCTTATCGTGTGCTCTACATTGCAGTAGCTGCCATTGCTCCTGTTATTTCCCTGAATCTGGTCTGGACAGTAGCCGACATCCTGAATGCGCTGATGGCCATTCCAAACCTGGTCGCGGTACTGCTCCTTTCCAATGTTATTGTGAAGGAAACCAAAAAGTACATCAATAATCTGGATGCTCGGGATGATACGCCGATAGATGTGATTGATAAATAAAAAACAACGGTTCATCGATCCTGAAACAATGTATAACAAAATTACAGCTCCGACTGATATTACAAAGCAGTCGGAGCTGTTTATTTATTATCTGAATACCTATTTCAAAGCACTCACATTCATTATTCATAAATATGCTGCAAAACAAAATACCAATGTCCACATTATATTCTTACAATACATCCTGCTCTTTCATCTCTTCGGACACGGCAAGATATTCCTTGCTGTTTTCCACAATCCCCAGCTTCTCTTCCCAGGTAAGATTGCGCTTGATCCTGGCAGGACTTCCCATTACCAGAGACCCGTCCGGAATCACCGTATTCTTGGTCACAAGACTTCCGGCACCTATGATACAGTCATTACCGATCTTTGCGCCATCGAGGATAACAGCGCCCATCCCTATAAGAGTCCGATCTCCAATCGTACATCCATGGATTACTGCATTATGGCCTACCGTAACATTGTTTCCGATATGGACCGGCATATTGTGGCTTACATGAATGGTACAGTTTTCCTGGATATTAGTCTCTTCCCCGATCACTACCGGAGCATCATCTCCGCGGATCACTGCATAGTACAGCACGCAGCTGTCACGGCCGATGGTCACATCCCCAAGAATCACGGACTGTTTGGCAATTCTGGCACCTTCCGCGATTTTTACATTTTTATAATTCATTTTTCCTCCTGAATCTGCTTTTCTCTGTATGGAATTTTTCCAAATGAATATTTCTGATCAAGGATTCCATTTGAAACAGCAATTCCCATGTCTATATTTCATGTTTATCTTTCATTTTTAACCCATATTATATTTCGTCCGGATCACAATATCCGTATACTGATACTCCTTCTCCGGTGTTTTACTGTCAAACAGGAGCTGGAACAAAATGGTCACTGGGGAATGACCCTGTACCGCTGCATCCTGTCCGATAAGGAAATTGATGGTTCCTTCCTTTAGCCACTTCAGATTTTCTTCCAGGAAATCATTGGCGATCACGTGCATGGCCTTATCTTTTCCAAGCTTCTGCAACGTCTGGCAGACACCTTTCACACCATGACCGGTAATATAAATACCGGTAAGTTCCGGATAAAGTTCCAGAAGCTCTTCCACGATCTTGGATGCCACCCACTCATCATCATAGGAATAACGGATGTCCACAACTTCGATTCCTGGAAAGCTCTCTTTGATTTCTGTAGTAAAAC
>CAVEKJ010000372.1:0-2558 GCA_963616205.1 Prevotella sp. | reverse complement strand
CATCTCTGCAGATTGTCTTTCCTATTTCATATTCAAGTACCGCCCATCCTGGCTTAAATTAATTCCTGCACATTTTTCTTTGCATCGATTGGCTTAAGTTTGGCTTAAGGGCTTATTTCCTTTCCTTTAAAACCGCTAAATATTGTTGATTTCAAAGGCTTTTTCACCATATATAGCGGTTTATTTCTCTAAGGATTTCATCGTCGGGAACAGAAGTACGTCTCTGATTGCCTGGCTGTCTGTCAGGAGCATAACGAGACGGTCGATTCCGTATCCGATACCACCTGTTGGCGGCATACCGATCTCCAGTGCGTTCAGGAAGTCTTCGTCTGTGTGGTTTGCTTCCTCATCACCTGCGTCTGCAAGTGCATCCTGTGCTTTGAAACGCTCTCTCTGGTCGATCGGGTCGTTGAGCTCGGAATATGCGTTACACATTTCCCATGTATTGATAAAGAGCTCGAAACGCTCTACCTTGCTTGGATCAGAAGGTTTCTTCTTGGTAAGCGGAGAAATCTCGATCGGATGATCCATGATAAATGTCGGCTGGATCAGCTCTTTCTCACAGTACTCCTCGAAGAAGAGGTTGATGATATCACCCTTCTTGTGACGATCCTCATACTCAATATGATGCTCGTCAGCAAGTTTCTTGGCTGCCTCATCATCGGCTACTTCGTCAAAGTCGATTCCTGTATATTTCTTGATGGCATCGTTCATGGTCAGACGTGCGAACGGCTTTCCAAGGTCGATCTCGATACCATTGTAAGAGATCTTTGTGGAACCGCAGACTTTCTCTGCGAGATAACGGAACATGGACTCTGTCAGTTCCATCATTCCCTCATAATCGGTATATGCCTGATAAAGCTCCATCAGAGTGAACTCCGGATTGTGGCGGGTATCAACACCCTCATTACGGAATACACGGCCGATCTCGTAAACTCTCTCAAGTCCGCCGACGATCAGTCTCTTAAGATAAAGCTCCAGGGAAATACGAAGCTTAACGTCTTCGTTCAGTGCATTGTAATGTGTCTCAAACGGTCTTGCTGCGGCACCACCGGCGTTGGAAACCAGCATCGGTGTCTCAACTTCCATAAAGTCACGTCCTGCAAGGAAGTTACGGATCTCTTTCAGGATCTGGGAACGTTTGATGAATACATTCTTGCTGTCCTGGTTCATGATAAGGTCCACATATCTCTGACGATAACGTGTATCTGTATCTGTCAGTCCGTGGAATTTCTCAGGAAGGATCTGTAAACTCTTGGAGAGAAGAGTCATCTTCTCTGCATGAATGGAGATCTCACCTGTTCTTGTTCTGAAAGCAAATCCCTCCAGACCCAAAATATCACCGATATCAGATTTCTTGAAATCTGCGTAAGAATCTGCTCCGATGGCATCTCTTGCCACATAAACCTGGATATTACCCTGTAAATCCTGGATATTGCAGAAAGAAGCTTTTCCCATTACACGTTTGAACATCATACGTCCTGCGATCGCTACGTGGATCGGGCTTGCATCCATGATGCTTCTTCTTTCTTCATAATCCTTCTTCTGAGCCTCTTTTGCCTGCTCTTCATCAAGACCTGTTACATCAAGTTCCTTACGGTCTTTAAGAAGCTCTGCCTCATGTGCTTCATAGAGATTCTTTACTTCAAGGGAATGATGTGTCTGATCAAATTTTGTGATCTGAAACGGGTCCCTGCCATTTGCCTGAAGGTCTGCCAGTTTGTCACGACGTACCTTAAGCAGCTGGTTTACATCCTGCTTCTTCTGCTCTGCCACTTGTCGGCCTCCTTAATCTATCTATCGTTCAGCGGATATGTGCGATCCGCTCCGTTACCTTCTTTATACGTTTCTCTGGATCTCCAGAACTTTGTATTTCATGATTCCGGATGGCATTTCAACCTCAACGATATCGTTGGTGTGTGCACCGATCAGTGCCTTACCTACCGGAGACTCGTTGGAGATTTTTCCCTCAAGGCTGTTTGCCTCTGTGGAACCTACGATCTTCAGCTCCATGTCTTCCTCAAACTCAAAATCATGAACCTTAACCTTGCAGCCTACGCTGATTCTGTCAAGATCTACTTCGTCCTCTACTACAACCTCGGCATTCTTGAGGATCTTCTCGATCTCCTCGATACGTGCCTCGATATCTCTCTGCTCGTCTTTTGCTGCATCGTACTCAGCGTTCTCAGAAAGGTCTCCCTGCTCTCTGGCCTCTTTGATCTTTCCTGCTACTTCTTTTCTTTTAACAACTTTCAGATCATGCAGCTCATCTTCCAGTTTTCTAAGTCCTGCGTATGTGAGTAAGTTCTTCTTTGCTTCTTCCATTTTGCCTTACTTCCTTTCAAAACCGTGCTGTTTTTTCTGTAAAAATACAGCTTCGGATATTTCTGTTGCTACCATTCCCAAGAGTCCTTTTTCCCAAAAAAGGGCAGAAAAATCTCAGGATATTCACAATTCCTGTATTATACCGAAAAGCCCCAGTATTGTCAAGCATTCCGCGTCGAAAACAGAGATTTCGCTTTTAGCTTTTGGGTTCATGCATTTTTATAAAAAATCTA
>CAVEKJ010000371.1:611-2565 GCA_963616205.1 Prevotella sp. | reverse complement strand
TTTTGACAGTGTGGCGGCCAGTCAGGTAACCGTGGCTGCTTCCGGCGCAGATGGAGATGATCCCAGCATTACTTATTATCTGCTGAACTGGAATGGCAGCGGCAGCCGTGTATGGTGCTCCAGTGGAACTACCTGCGACGGCGCATACGGAAGCCACGGAGCCAGAGGCCAGGCCTGGTACCGCATGAACCAGTACCAGAACAAAAAACTCCAGACCCAGACCACAACAACAGAAAGCAGCTGGACAACCAGCAAAGACAGTTCAGCAGTCAAGACCGTCTACCGTTATAAAGCAAAATAGATCGGAAATCAGAAACTCCCTCATGTATCAGAAAAAACTGATATGTGAGGGGGATTTTTTTGCGGGCGGATATTCGTAATCGGCTCTGTATCTGATTAATTGAAATAAAATATTGTGTCGAAATACAGAGAAAAAACAAGAAGAAAAAATCTTGGATGTAAGATAAAAATGTGCTATTCTATAAATATCTTATAAGAATTATTTCTAGCCATATGGTATTCACTGAAGTTTCAGATCTGAAACATATTTTCCATTTTTTATCAGGCAAGGAGAAGATTAATTGAATACAAAATTGAAAGAATATTTTCCAATGATAAGGACCCGGGAGGAGATTTTGCGGGACATCCAGCAGAATATAAATCTGACAGAAATGTTTTACAGTTGGAGAGAAGAACAGAGAGAGGAATTCCTGGATTTCTGTACGGGAGTGAAAGGTGTAAAAATGCTGTATGATGCATTTTTCAAGGAAATCATGAATCCGGAAACAGTGCCGGAAAGACTGGAAGATTTTCTCGGAGTATTACTACAGAGAAAGGTAAAAATTATTGAAGTTTTACCAGGGGATTCCACAAGACTGGCAGATGAGCAATCTCTTTTGATCATGGATATTCTGGTACGGTTTGATGATGGCTCATATTGTAACGTGGAAGTGCAGAAGATTGGCTATGCTTTTCCCGGGGAACGATGCGCCTGTTATTCGTCAGATCTGTTGTTAAGACAATATAAAAATGCCCGAAGTACCCGAAAAGAGAAGTTTTCCTATAAGGATGTAAAGAGTGTTTATACAATTGTACTGATCGATAAAAGTACAGGAGATTTTCATAAATATAAAGATAAATACTGTCATATTTTTCAGCAGAGATCAGATACAGGACTGGAGCTTAATCTACTTCAGAAATATGTTTTTCTTCCGCTTGACATCTTCCGTGAGAATATGCACAATAAAGGTATCACAGATAAACTGGATGCATGGCTGGCGTTTTTGAGTATGGATTCTCCGGAAGTGATCGTGGAGTTGATCGAGAAATATCCGGAGTTCAAAGCCATGTATGAGCACATATATAATATATGCCGGAATGTGGAAGGGATGATGGAAATGTATTCAGAAGAATTGAAGATTCTTGACCGGAACACAGTGAAGTACATGGTGGATCAGATGCAGGAGCAGATTGATAGTCAGAAGGAACGAATTGATAATCAGAAAGAGAAGATTGCAGCCCAGGAAAAAGAAATTCAGAGACTAAAAAGAAAACTTGCAGAACAGGAATAAAATATAGAATCAGAAACTCCCTCATGTATCAGGATAACCTACCTGATATATGAGGGAGTTTTTTGTTTGAGAACAGATAAAATTAACGGCTTATTTATGAAACACGTCTTTTTTGTCGTGGTTTTTCGCCATATTTTACGGATAATATAGGGCGCAAATAATGTAGTGTCTGAGAAAAGACACGATTCGCCGTCAGCATCATCGTCACAGAATAAAAGACCGGTGGATAAAAACTCTTATTTGCGAACAGACTATAAGATTCGGCATAACAGGAGGAAAGATCAATGAGCAGAAAAGGAGAAAATATTTACAAGAGAAAAGACGGACGCTGGGAAGCCCGATATATCAAAGGACACCAGATAAACGGAAGGATCCACTATGGC
>CAVEKJ010000371.1:0-601 GCA_963616205.1 Prevotella sp. | reverse complement strand
ACTATGGCTACTGTTATGGAAAAACATATCATGAAGCCAGGGACAAGGTCAATCAGGCACGTTTTGCACTGATGAATGACCAAATCCTGCCTGCGCGTGGAAAACGGAACCGTTGTTTTTAAGATTTTCTCTTTTGTTTCAGTATCTAATTTGGTAATAGCTTCATATAATTATCAATCAAGTGCAGTTCCAGAATATTTTTGTTTTCAGCTTATAGCAGAATCTTTGAGGTGCCAATCTGGCACCTCAAAAATACAAGAGCCAGAAAAAAACGTAAAATGTGAACAAATTGTGAAATTAGCACTCACCTCTTGACAGTGCTAACAAGTGTGTGTTATAGTACATACAGAACAAAGGAAGAGAGAAAAAAAGAAACCATCTTCCAAAGAAAGTTCTCACAAAGTTTTCAGATGTTTTCAAAAATAGAAAAAGAAAACAACTGCACGACATGCAGCGAATATAGAATAGATCAGGAGGAATGAGTTATGTTAATGCCAAGTATTTTCGGAGAAGATTTATTTGATGATTTTATGGGATATCCGACAGGCCGTCAGGCAGCTGCCAATGCTTATCCTCAGGTAAAGGATATGATGAAGACAGA
>CAVEKJ010000370.1:0-2576 GCA_963616205.1 Prevotella sp. | reverse complement strand
GATCCGTACAGGGTTTCTGCTCCACCGCACCGCAGAAAAGGAGGCATCATGAAAAAATCGATACATAATTCCGGTACCAGCCTTTTTCTGATGGAAATGATCCTTGCACTTTTGTTTCTGTCTCTTTCCTCGGCTGCCTGCATCCAGATTTTTGCGGCAGCCCGAAAAAACCGTATCCAGGCAGAACAGTGGAACCAGATCCAGGCTCTCACGACTTCTGTGGGCGAGATGCTGGAGGGCACGGATGGAACAGACGAGCAGATTCTTTCCCTTCTTCCTGACGGCGTCCAAAAAAGCACACACATGATCTGGTATTATGACCGTACCTGGCAGACCTGCTCCCCGAAAGAGGCCGCCTACGAAATGATCCTGAAAACCGATGTTTCTTCTTCAGAAAAATCCGGCGAACTTTCTTTCCGGCAGATTTCCGATGACAGCGAACTCTACCGGATCACCTTACGCTTTCCGACCGGCAACGGTGGAAAGGAGGCTGTACAGTGAAACAGAAACATACATTTTTTGTGACTGTTGGCATTCCTTCTCTGTTTCTTATCTTTTCCGTGCTCTGTCTCTGTGTGCTTGCACTGCTTACGCTTGGAAGCTCCAGGTCCAGCCTGAACACAGCCAGACATTCCATGGAGCAGACTGAAAATTATTACAAAGCCTGCTCCAACGCCACAGAAACCGTGTCAGAGATCCGCACTTCTCTGGAGCAGTACAGGGAAAAAGCATCTGACGAAGCTGGATATTTTTCCATGATCCAAAAGCTTGCGGATCATGGTGATGATCTCACCTGGGATTCTGACAGCCACACCCTTTCTTTTTCCGTTGAAATTTCCGAAACCCAGCAGCTTTCTGTAGTGCTCGAGATCTTTTACCCACAAAAAAATGATCCTTCCACTTATCAGATCCTGCAATGGAATACGGAGCTTACCGGCTCCTGGGAACCAGATAACCATCAGAATGTATTTAAAGGAGAATGAACCTATGGATACCCCTATTCCTGAATTTTTGGCAGAAGCCGCCAGCAGACGTGTTTCTGATATCTTTATCATCGCAGGCCGCCCTCTGGCAGAAAAGATCGACGGTCATCTTCTTAACCGCGGCGACCGTCTGATGCCAGACCAGACAGAGGCGCTTCTGCGTACCATTTACGCACTTGCCGAAAACCGTGACATTTCCAGGCTTCTGGAAACAGGTGACGATGACTTTTCGTTTTCAATCCCCGGTGTCTCACGATTCCGTGTCAATGCTTATAAACAGCGTGGTTCCCTGGCTGCCGTGATCCGTGTGATCGCGTTCCGGCTGCCGGATCCTGCGGAGCTTTCCATTCCGGAAGATGTTATGAATATTGCAGATTATACCCGTGGCATGGTTCTCGTCACCGGCTCTGCCGGAAGTGGTAAATCTACCACTATGGCCTGCCTCATTGACCGGATCAATCATACCCGTGAAGGGCACATCATCACCCTGGAAGATCCTCTGGAATATCTGCACCGTCACGACCGCTGTATTGTCAGCCAGCGTGAGATCTGCACTGACACCGAGAGTTACTTGACTTCTCTTCGCGCCACCCTCCGCCAGAGCCCGGATGTAATCCTTCTTGGAGAGATGCGTGATTATGAAACCATCCAGACTGCCATGACTGCTGCAGAAACTGGCCATCTGGTTCTTTCCAGCCTGCATACTCTGGGAGCGGCCAACACCATTGAACGTATCATGGATGTTTTTGAGCCATCCCAACAGCGCCAGATTGCCATTCAGCTTTCCATGGTCCTTCAGGCTGTGATCTCCCAGCAGCTGATCCCGGATGTGGACGGCCGCAACATTCCTGTTTTTGAGATCATGCGTCTGACTCCTGCCATCCGAAATATGATCCGCGACAACAAAGTCCACCAGATCGAAGGCGTGATCTCCACTTCCAGCCATGACCAGATGCGTTCCATGGACCAGAGTCTTCTGGAATTATACAAAAAAGGCCGTATCACCAAGGATACAGCCCTGAAGTATGCTTTGAATGCGGATATGCTGAAGCGGAAGCTTATGTAAGATTATATAAGAATACCCCGTAAGCGAAAAATTCCTCATCACCTGCCAGATCTGACAGCAGTGATGAGGGATTTTTTCTGCTTATTAGTGTACTACATTTCCTACAATTCCATAGGAAACAATATACATAATAGCACTTGCCATAAAAAGTCCGCAGAGGATCGCAAGAGAAGATTTTTTGATATCTACCTCAAGAAGAGACGCGATCAATGCGCCGGTCCAGGCACCAGTGCCCGGAAGGGGAATTCCCACAAACAGCAGAAGTCCCAGAAATTCATATCTCTTGATCTGATCACTTTTTCCCATGGCTCTGTTTTCCATTCTTGTGATCAGGCCTCTGAACAGTTTCGTTTTTTTCATCCATTTAAAGATCTGCCGGATAAAAAGCAGGATAAACGGGATCGGAATAATATTTCCCGCAATACAAAGCGGAATTGCCCTCAGTGCCGGGATCTTCAGAAGCGATGCCGCAAGAAGGCCGCCGCGAAGCTCCAAAATCGGGATCATCGAAATAATAAACACAGCTC
>CAVEKJ010000369.1:0-2576 GCA_963616205.1 Prevotella sp. | reverse complement strand
TTATTAGTCTACACCATCGGTTTTCTCATGTCCAGCTAACCTCTGAACAGTAACCTTTTTCCTTATTTTTCTGGACTTTTTCAGACAGGAGTGCTATATTAAGAGCCATGAAAATACTGATCACATTATTAAAACCATTTTCTTTTGCACCTGCGATCCTGATGATGTGCGTGATCTATTCCTTCTCCGCACAGACCGGAGAAGTTTCCGGCGCTCTAAGTTACAAAGTCAGCTATCAGATCGTAGAAACCGAAAACGAAATACTCGCCACAGGGAAAAGCCCCGACCAGCTTTCCCAGGAAGCTTCCAGCATTGAGTTTTATGTCCGGAAAGCCGCCCATATGACAGAATACTGTCTGCTGGCTATCTCTATCTCTTTTCCACTCTATGTTTACGGAGTCCGGGGAATCTGGCTGATGCTTCTTGCCGGATTTGTGTGTGTGGGATTCGCCGGCCTGGATGAATATCACCAGTCTTTTGTAGACGCCCGAAGTCCTTCTGTAAGAGATGTAGGAATTGACAGCTGCGGAGCCCTGATCGGAATTTTGCTGGTGCAGGCATTCTGCTGGTCTACTCTACATAACCCTGGCAGGAAAAAATCTCGAAAAAAACGACGAAGTTCACGGAAACGCAGATAAAAAAGCATATGCATTCGCTACGTAACTCTGCGCCGAATAACTGCTTCTCAGTTTATCGCTAAAAAACGGAACATCTGTGGAAGAATTAATCCTTTCCTCCTGATGTTCCGTTTTTTATGTTTATATTTTATATCTGTCATATCTCAGCAGGCGTCATCCTGCATCCGGTATTTTATTTTTCTTCTTCCTCCGGCGCATCATCCAGATTTTCTGCCAGATGTGCCCGCTCTGCAATAGACATGTTTTTCTTTACGGCAGTTTGCGGATCTTCGCCTGCTTCCTCTGCCACTTTTTTCGCGGCAGCTTCTTCCAGCGCCTGCTTCTGTGCCCCTTCTTTTGCAAGATTACGAATCGCTATGATCAGAAGCACTGCTCCGATCACAACAAAAATGCCTCCGGCTACCATAAATCCTGCGCTGGCATCTTCTGCTCCGGTGATAACATTTTTGCAGAGGCGATAGCCTGTGTATACAAGATAGCCACCTGCAAAAATCCACAGAATGCTGCTTCTTGTGGGAGAATTCCCCTGGTCCTTCTTTCCCTGCTGCGCCTCATCCTGTTTCAGCTCTTCGTTGTTTTCAATCTTTGGTTCTTCCATGATGTGTCTTATCCTTTCTTCTACAGCCTGACAATTTTTTACTGCTTATCCGCTGTATTTTCCACGTCATTTTTCACTTCAGCTTTCGATTCTTCTTTTTTCACAAGCCTTCCATAGAGTTTGGTCATCTTATAGATTTTTTCGATAGTCTTTTCATTCAGCTGACCTTTTTTCATACGCCATTTCCAGTTGTCACCAAGAGTTGACGGTTCATTGATCCTTGCCTCATTTCCAAGGCAGAGATAATCCTGTACTGGGATCACACAACGGTCTGCCACACTGGACATCGCAGCACGGATCAGACTCCATACTGCCGCCGTTTCATGCTTGCCCTCACAGCCGATATAAGCTTTGGCAAAATTCCGGTCATGCTGGCTCAAATTGCGGAACCAGCCTCTTGTTGTCTCATTATCGTGAGTTCCCGTGTAAACAATACAGTTTCTCTCATATCTGTGGGTCAGATACGGACTGTCCTCATTCTCATCAAAAGCAAACTGAAGAACTTTCATTCCCGGAAATCCGGATTCTTCTACCATCTCGATCACACTGTCTGTGAGAAGGCCAAGGTCCTCTGCGATCACATCCAGTTTTCCAAGATTTTTTTCGAGAGTACGGAACAGATCCATTCCCGGTCCTTTTTCCCAGTGGCCAAACTCCGCAGTCTTATCTCCATAAGGAATCGAATAATACTCATCAAAGCCGCGGAAATGATCGATACGCACCACATCGTAAAGTTTCATACAGTTGGCCATACGGCGGGTCCACCATGCATAACCGGTCTTCTTATGGTACTCCCAGTCGTAAAGAGGATTTCCCCAGAGCTGTCCGGTAGCGGAAAACGCATCCGGCGGGCATCCTGCAACTCCAACCGGCAGATTCTCCTCATCAAACTGGAACAATTCCGGCTGTGCCCATGCATCCGCACTGTCAAAAGCAACATAGATCGGCACATCGCCGATGATCTCCACACCTTTTTCATTGGCATATGTTTTTAGCTCTGTCCACTGTTTAAAGAACCAGTACTGCTGGAAACAGTAAAATTCAACTTCTTTTGCAAGCTTCTCCTTTTTCTTAGACAGAGCAGCTTTTTCTCTGTTTTTCAGTTCTTTTGGCCATTCGATCCAGCTGATCCCGTTCAGGCTGTCCTTGATCGCCATGTACAGGCTGTAATCTTCCAGCCAGGCGGCATTTTCTTCTACAAACTTCTGATATGCCGGATCTGCCTCACAGTCATACTTTTCAAAGGCTTTTTTTAAGAGACGGAATCTGGAGTTATAAATCTTCTCATAATCCACATAGCTCTCGTTTGTGCCCCAGTCGCAGTTTTCACAGTCACTTTC
>CAVEKJ010000368.1:0-2587 GCA_963616205.1 Prevotella sp. | reverse complement strand
CTACGGAACTTACCGTGCAATGGAAGAACTGTATAAAGAAGGAAAACTCCGTGCCATCGGTGTATCCAACTTCGGACCGGACCGTTATCTTGATATTCAGCATTTTGCAGAAGTGAAACCTGCGGTAAACCAGATTGAGACACATGTATTTCAGCAGCAGAAAACTGCAAAAGAATATCTTAAGAAATATGGATGCCAGATCGAATCCTGGGGACCGTTTGCAGAGGGAAGAAAAGATATGTTTACCAACCCGGTTCTGACAGAAATCGGAGCAAAATATGGTAAAACTGCCGCACAGACAGCACTTCGCTTCCTTCTGCAAAGTGATGTGGTCATCATTCCGAAATCCGTTCATAAAGAAAGAATGCAGCTGAATTTTGAACTCTTTGATTTCAGTCTGACAGCGGAAGAGATGGCTGCCATCGAAAAGCTGGACGGAGGAGAAAGTCTCTTCTTTTCACACTATGATCCAAAAACAGTTGAGTGGTTCATGTCTCTGGTGTAAAAATAAATAAAACAGGCTTGACAAAATGAGAAATCCTCATATAATTATCAATGGTAATTAACTAAGGTAATTATATGAGGGGTTTTTTTATGACCAATGAAAAGATCAAGCGGATGTTTGATGCCTGCTATCAGGCAAAGCGTATCCGGGAAATGCTTCCGCCATTGCCAAAAGGGGTTATGCCATCCTACATCCAGTATCTGGATGCCATTCAGATCTTGCAGAAAGAGAAAAAAGATATCCGGGTTTCCGATATCAGTGATGCCATGAGCCTTCCACGTCCAGGTGTTACCAGAACCGTAAAAGAAATGGAAGCGAAAGGCTATCTTAAGAAGATTGCCTCGCCTGATGATGGTCGTGTTACCTACATTACCATCACAGAAGAGGGGAAAAATCTTTCTCAGAAATATGATCAGGATTATTTCAGCGACCTTGCCGCTGATCTTGGAGAGATTTCTGAGGAAGAAGCGGACTGTATGATCCGGACCATTGAGAAATTTTATAATATCATGAGAGAGAGGCGAGAACATTATGACAAATGATAAAGCAGATTTTACCCAGGGAAGTATCCTGAAAAAGCTGGTTGCCTTTATGATGCCGGTCCTTGGGGCACTGATCCTGCAGGCTGCCTATGGTGCTGTGGACCTGCTTGTAGTAGGAAGATTTGGTTCCACATCTGGTCTGTCTGCGGTATCCACAGGAAGCCAGGTACTGAACCTTGTGACATTCGTAGTGATCCAGTTTGCCATGGGCATCACTGTTCTGATCGCCCGCTATCTTGGCGAAAAGAAACCGGAGCAGATCGGTTCCGTTATCGGCGGAGCAGCGATCGTGTTTACCATGATCTCTGTAGTGCTGTTTATCGTTATGGTATGCTTTGCACGTCAGATCTCCGTACTGATGCAGGCACCGGCAGAAGCTGTTGATCTGACTTCCGCTTATGTACGGATCTGCGGAGGAGGAATATTTTTTATTGTAGCGTATAACCTGTTGTCAGCAATTTTCCGTGGACTGGGAGACAGCCGTTCTCCGCTGCTTTTTGTGCTGGTTGCCTGTATCGTAAATGTGATCGGTGACATGGTACTGGTAGCAGGCCTTCACATGGATGCGGCAGGAGCAGCAATTGCGACTGTTTTCGCACAGGCCTTAAGTGTGGTATTAGCAGTGATCCTTCTGATAAAAAAAGATCTCCCATTCACCATCACAAAGCAAGATTTTCGACTGAATCCGCAGTGCAGACGTTTCCTTAAGATCGGACTGCCGCTGGCACTTCAGGAGTTCCTGACACAGGTTTCCTTCCTGGCTCTGTGTGCGTTTATCAACCGCCTGGGACTGGAAGCATCTTCCGGTTATGGAGTTGCCTGCAAGATCGTAAACTTTGCCATGCTGGTACCAAGTTCCCTGATGCAGTCCATGGCTTCCTTTGTCTCCCAGAACGTAGGAGCCGGAAAGCCGAAACGTGCGAGAAAATCTATGTTTACAGGAATCGGAGTTGGCCTGGCTGTAGGATGTCTGGTATTTATCCTGATCATGTTAAAGGGTGATGTGCTGGCAGGATTCTTCTCAACAGATCCAGGCGTTATCCAGAAAGGTTTCGACTATCTGAAAGGTTTTGCACCGGAGACCCTTGTAACAGCAGTACTTTTCAGCATGGTTGGTTACTTCAATGGAAACAATCAGACGATCTGGGTTATGGCACAGGGACTGATCCAGACACTTCTGGTACGTCTTCCAATGGCATACTTTATGAGTATCCAGCCAAATGCCAGTCTGACAAAGATCGGTCTGGCAGCACCGGTATCCACTGCAGTGGGAATTGTGCTGAATGTAGGATTCTTTATATACTTTACTCGTTCGCAGAAAAATTCTGCTACAGAAGAATAACATGCAAAAAAGCCGCAGAATTTCAATATTCTGCGGCTTTTTTGCATAAATCATAAGCAGGAACTTATCAAGTTTAGATTATGAAAAATTTATTCCATTAGTTTTCCGGTATTCGGATGGAGTCATCTGAAAATACCGGAAAAAGGTTTTGCGGAAATTATTCAGGGACTGGAATCCGGAACGTTCACTGATCTCAAA
>CAVEKJ010000367.1:0-2598 GCA_963616205.1 Prevotella sp. | reverse complement strand
GCCTGTAAAGATATTCATAACTGCCGTGGATTTTCCGTCTACGTTATATAAGGTACACATTCCGTTATTGATCAGAACGATTCCTACGAATAAAAGGCATACTCCTAACATCTGTTTTTCCTCCTTATGTTAAAGTCTGTTTGCCCGGAGAACAGTACCAGAGCATTTTTTAACACTACTGGACTGCTGCCCGGACAAAGGATTATTGCTGTGTCGTTTTAGAACAGATTGTAGAGTTGTGTAAGCGGAAGTTTTTCCGCAGGTTTGGACGTAATGGCTTCTCCGTCTACCGTTACTTCATAAGTTTCCGGATCCACCGTGATCTTTGGTGTACGGTTATTAAACACCATATCTTTTTTGGCGATATTTCTGCATCCCTTTACAGGGACCACTGTTTTTTCCAGGCCATAAGCCTCTTTGATCCCTGCCTCATATGCAGCCTGAGAAACAAAGGTAAGGCATGCTTCATTTTTTGCTCTTCCATGAGCTGCGAACATCGGCTGATACATTACCGGCTGTGTGGTAGGGATGGAAGCATTGGCATCACCCATTTTGGAAGCGATGATCATACCTCCCTTGATGATGATATCCGGTTTCGCACCGAAAAATGCAGGATTCCACAGAACAAGATCCGCAAATTTTCCTTTTTCAACAGAACCTACGTAATCTGCGATTCCATGTGTGATAGCCGGATTGATGGTATATTTTGCAATATAACGTTTTACACGGAAGTTATCATTTCCCCTGCCTTCATCTTCCGAAAGAGCACCGCGCTCATCTTTCATTTTGCTGGCTGTCTGCCAGGTACGTGTGATGACTTCTCCTACACGTCCCATGGCCTGAGAGTCTGAACTCATCATACTGAAAATTCCCATGTCATGGAGAACATCCTCTGCCGCAATGGTCTCAGGACGGATTCGGGAATCTGCAAATGCCACATCCTCCGGAATCTTTTTATCCAAGTGATGGCATACCATCAGCATGTCCAGATGCTCATCCAGAGTATTTACCGTATATGGCATGGTCGGGTTTGTAGAGGATGGCAGAACATTTCCTGCTGCTGCGGCACGGATGATGTCCGGTGCATGTCCACCGCCGGCGCCCTCTGTATGGTAAGTATGGATAGTTCTTCCACCGATGGCCGCAAGGGTATCCTCCACACATCCACCCTCATTTAAAGTATCTGTATGGATCGCAACCTGTACGTCATACTCATCTGCAACATTCAGGCAATGATTGATAACTGCAGGTGTAGCGCCCCAGTCTTCATGGATCTTCAGTCCCATGGCACCGGCTTTTACCTGTTCGATCAGTGGAGCTTCATCCGAGCAGTTTCCTTTTCCGAGAAATCCAAGGTTCATTGGATATTCTTCTGCCGCTTTCAGCATCATCCGAAGGTTCCATGGTCCCGGTGTACAGGTAGTCGCATTTGTTCCGTCTGCAGGGCCTGTTCCTCCTCCGATCATGGTTGTAACACCACTGTACAGCGCACAGTCGATCTGCTGCGGACTGATGAAATGGATATGGGTATCAATACCACCTGCTGTGACGATCATTCCTTCTCCTGCCAGCGCCTCTGTGGATGCACCAACGGTCATTCCAGGTGTCACCCCGTCCATAATATCCGGGTTTCCGGCTTTACCGATCCCTGCGATCTTTCCGTCTTTGATTCCGATATCTGCCTTGATGATCCCAGTGGTATCCACGATCAGGGCATTGGTGATCACCAGATCCAGATCACCGTCACGGCTGCATGTTTTTACAGACTGTCCCATTCCGTCACGGATGGTTTTGCCGCCGCCAAATTTCACCTCATCGCCATATGTGGTGTAATCTTTTTCAACTTCCACTACAAGGCTGGTATCTGCAAGTCTTACCTTGTCACCAGTTGTAGGGCCGTACATCATTGCATATTTTTCACCGGAAATTTTTACGCTCATTTGTGTCCCTCCTTATAAGAATCCCTTTAATGCTGCCTTTTCCACGGAAACCTTTCTGGTGTCCTCTGCTGCTCTTGCTCTTGTCAGGTCATTCAGACCAAATACGCGTTTTCTGCCGCCCATCTCCGTCAGCTGCACTTCTTTTTCTTCTCCTGGCTCAAAACGGACAGAAGTTCCGGACGGAATATCCAGATGATATCCATATGCAGCCTCACGGTCAAAAGAGAGGCATTTGTTCACTTCAAAAAAATGGAAATGAGAGCCTACCTGTACAGGACGGTCGCCTTTGTTTGCAACCAGGATCTTTGTGTTTTTTTTCCCTTCATTAAGTATGATTTCTCTGTCTGCGGGGATAATTTCGCCAATCTTCATGTCAATTCCTCCTTACTGAATCGGATTGTGTACAGTCACAAGCTTTGTTCCATCAGGAAATGTTGCCTCGACCTGCACTTCACCAAGCATGTCTGCTACGCCTTCCATCACATCATCTTTTGTGAGAATGGTGGTTCCAAGCTGCATCAGCTCTACAACAGTTTTGCCATCACGGGCCAGTTCCAGAAGTTCAGAACTGATATACGCCAGTGCTTCCACATAATTCAGTTTCAGTCCGCGTTCCTTCCTCTCCTTCGCCAGATTTCCGGCCATATGGAGCATGAGT
>CAVEKJ010000366.1:0-2601 GCA_963616205.1 Prevotella sp. | reverse complement strand
TCGTTACAGTGTGGCACCTGCCAGATATCCGGCAGCTCTCAGACAGCTGGCTAAAACCGTGGCACTTCTCAGAGAAAACTGTGAAAAATGGCATATTGAAAAAGATAAGATCATTGTATCCGGTTTTTCTGCGGGAGGTCACCTGGCTGCATCTTTGGGCGTATTCTGGAATACAGAGGAGCTTTCAAGGATCACAGGGCTGGATAACCAGATGATCCGTCCCAATGGTATGATCCTGAACTATCCGGTGATCACTTCAGGGGAATTTGGCCATGAAGAAAGTTTTCGAAATCTCCTGGGAGAACGATATGAGGAACTGAAAGAGCAGATGTCTCTGGAATTTCAGGTTACGGAAGATACACCAAAAGCATTTATATGGCATACATTTGAAGACCAGACCGTACTTTTGGACAATACGTTGTTATTTGTACAGGCACTTTACAAAAAAGGGATTCCTGTAGAGTATCATGTTTTTCCAGAGGGACCACATGGACTTGGCCTGGCAAATGAACTTACTGCCAATGAAAATGGCAGAGGGATCGTTCGTGCCTGTGAGCCGTGGAGCGAGCTTGCCGGAAAATGGCTGAACCGGGAATTTCCATGGTGGAATGGAGCAAAAATCGACAGATGATATGAGGCTTGCAGCAGGCGGGCAGATCGGCCTGACAGAGAAGCGAAATGGAGATGAGGATCAACCGGATGGATTATTTAACCCATAATGTATCGGTAAATTTAAAAAGGATTCGGAAATCCAAAGGAATGAGCCTTGATGTGGTATCTGAGCAGACAGGCGTCAGCAAAAGTATGCTTGCGCAGATTGAAAAAGGCACAGCCAATCCTTCCCTGGGAGTTCTTGGGAAGATCACAAGCGGACTTCGGATCCGGTTTCAGGAACTGATCCAGGCACCGCCCCTGGATTCCTGTCTTGTGCATGTACAGGAGATGGTTCCGACCAAGGAAGTGACCGGACAGTACAGAGTCTGGACCTGTTTTCCTTATGAAGATAATCAGCTTGTGGAAATCTACAGGATCGAGATCGAGCCGGGAAAAACCTATATCAGTGGCGGTCATGGAGAAAAAACACGGGAATATATCTCTGTTCTTCAGGGCGCTGTAACTGTGGAAACCGAAGGCCTCTCTCATCTGGTCACTGCAACAGATGTGTTGCGTTTTGAGACGGATCAGATCCATACGTACCGAAATGAAGGAAAAGAGAGAGCGGTCTTTTTTGTGACATTTCTGGACTATCACTGACAGATACGGCATAATTGTACCATATCAAATACCCTTTTTACCGGGAGACTGGTAGAGAGGGTATTTTTTATACGGTTTTAAATTGCAGCTTTGATTCTGGTGTTGCTGATTCCGGCTCAATTGAAGTTTGGGCCGGATAATGGTAGAATTGTAATAGCTGCTATCATTGGAGGGTGTTTGGGCCTGTTTTACCTTGGGGCAAAAGTTGTCAAAGGTTTTGGCGTGGATCTGGATCAGGCGCTGTATGAAATGCAGGATATGGGAATCGGAGTGATCAGCCTGATCATCGTGGCAGCCCTGGTGATCACTTCTTATATTTCCTGCCGGATCAGCATCCATATTATGGAGAGAAAGGAATTCTGATAAATATGAACAAAGATCAGATTTTTATTACCAGCGGAACGGAATATAAAAAAATGACAAAGGAGCTTCTGGAAAAGGCGGATCTTCAGTCACAGATCGGGATCAAGCCGAATCTGGTTTCGCCGACAGAGGCTTCCTGGGGTGCGACGACCCATCCGGAGGTGGTTGCGGGAATTATTGAGTATCTGAAGGAACATGGTTTCCGGGATCTGGTGATGCTGGAGGGTTCCTGGGTTGGCGATAAGACCAGAGAGGCTTTTGAAACCTGTGGGTTTGACAGGCTTGAGGAAGAGTATCAGGTACCATTCTGGGATATGCAGAAGGATAAGGGGGTTCCTGTGGATTGCGGCGGCATGGAGCTGAATATCTGTGAGCGTGTGAGGGAGCTTGATTTTCTGATCAATGTGCCGGTTCTGAAAGGGCATTGTCAGACGAAGATCACCTGTGCCCTTAAGAATATGAAGGGACTGATTCCGAACAGAGAGAAGAGGCGTTTTCATTCTCTGGGGCTTCATAAGCCGATCGCTCATCTGAATATGGGGATCCGGCAGGATTTTATTGTTGTGGATAATATCTGCGGGGATCTGGATTTTGAGGATGGAGGCAATCCGGTTGTGATGAACCGTGTGATGACTGCCTGTGATCCGGTTCTTGTGGATGCTTATGTGTGTCAGATGATGCATTATGAGGCGGAGGATGTTCCTTATGTGAAACTGGCCGGTGAGCTTGGCGTGGGATGTGCGGATGTTTCGAAAGCGGATGTGAAGTTTCTTGCGGATGAAGCGGATCAGGTGATGCCGGTGTCCAGGAAGGTTGTGGAGCTTAGCGATGCTGTGGAGGAAGTGGAGTCCTGCAGTGCCTGTTATGGGTATCTGATCCCGGCGCTTGAGATGCTTAAAGATGAGGGGCTTTTTGGGAAGCTGGATGAGAAGATCTGTATTGGGCAGGGGTATCGTGGTAAGACGGGGGTGCTCGGTGTGGGGC
>CAVEKJ010000365.1:0-2606 GCA_963616205.1 Prevotella sp. | reverse complement strand
AATCACCCACAAAAATGACCTTGCTGTACATCATACCGATAGCCGGATGCGCCATTGAGAACAGAGACCGGCATGAAGACACATGAATACATGTGTTTTTGTGTCGGCTATTTTTATGCGCAAATATTAATATTTCAAAAGGATTACAAAGGGTTACAGCATAAAAAGCTGGAACAATGGCCAGTCACTTGAAAGGATTTCTGTTCGCAAACCGTACTCCTCGCAGATGATACCTGCGGACAGTGATTCCTGTGTCGCAACGGATCTTCTGCTGTTTCCAGCGCAGAGAGCAGCTGGAGACAGCTCAGAAAATCCGGAACAGATGATCAAGGCCCTCCGGCAGACAGAGTGGCATAATACCGGGCAGCGGTCCAGATAACCGCTCTGTTTGCTATGGAATAAAGTGTGCAAAATGCACAAAAGCGTAAAATAAATAGAAACATATTTAATCAAAAAATAACAAAAAAATATGCGAAAATTAATGAAAAATGTTGAAAATAGATAAATTGCATGGTATAATTTACCCATAAATCAGTAAACGTGCTTGAAATCAGCGTATTACATCGAATGGAGGATGATTGAAAATGAAAGTATTTGGACATCGTGGTTTCAGCGGAGAATATCCGGAGAATACAATGCTGGCATTTAAGAAAGCGGTAGAGGCCGGCTGTGACGGAATCGAGCTTGATGTACAGCTGACCAAGGATCTTGTGCCGGTGATCATGCATGATGAGAAGGTTGACCGTACAACAGACGGAACCGGATGTATCTATGATATGACATACGATGAACTTCGTCGTCTGGACTGCAGCTATCCGGCTAAATATAACGGAAAGTTCGGTAAACTTCAGATCCCGACTCTGAGAGAATATCTGGAGTGGATGGCAGACGAGGAGGATCTGATCACCAATATCGAGCTGAAGAACAGCGTTTATTATTACGGCGGTATGGAAGAGAAAGTCATTGACATGATCTGCGAATACGGACTGGAAGACAGAATCATCCTTTCTTCCTTTAACAACGCATCCATCGTACTGTGCAGACAGAACGATGAGACTATCGCAGGTGGCTTCCTGGTAGATAAATATGTGGACAATGCAGGCGTTTATGCAAGAACCTGCGACGTTCAGTATTATCATCCGAACCTGAAATACCTGACAGAAGAGCATGTACGCAACTGTTCACAGAACGGTGTCGGAGTAAATGTCTGGACTGTAAATGAAGAAGAGGATATGAGAAGAGTGAAGAAATGGGGCGTAAACTCCATCATCACCAACTATCCGGATAAAGGAAGAACAGTCGCAGACGAAGACTGATAATTGTTAATAACAAACTATAATATAAATGTATATGGAGGATTTTTACAATGGAGAAAGAAACAAGACCTTTTATTCCCTGGCAGCTCGCAGATGACTTTATGACAGCTGTATTTGAAAAAGTTGGAGTTCCGGAAGCAGACGCAAGACTTTGCTCTGATGTACTTCTTGAGAGCGACAGACGTGGAATCGAGAGCCATGGCTGCAACCGTTTTAAACCGATTTACATTGACCGTATCAAAGCAGGAATCTTAAATCCTGTAACAAAGATCGATATCATCAAAGAGACACCTACAACTGCAGTTCTCGATGCCAACGATGGTATGGGAATGGTAGCCAGCAAGAAAGCTATGGATATGTGTATCGAGAAGGCACATAAATATGGCATGGGTATGGTTGCAGTTCGTAACTCTTCTCACTATGGAATCGCAGGATACTGGACAGGCCTCGCAACAAAAGAGAACATGATCGGTATCAGTGGTACTAACGCAAGACCGTCCGTTGCACCTACATTTGGTGTTGAGAATATGCTCGGAACCAACCCGCTGACATTCAGCATGCCTACAGATGAGCCATTCCCGTTCATGCTGGACTGCGCAACATCTGTTATCCAGAACGGCAAGATCGAATACTACGCACGTATCGGACACGATACTCCTAAAGGTCTTGTTATTTCCAGAGAGGGCGAGGAGCTTACAGACAGCGTAGAGATCCTTAAAAAGATCCGCAGCAAACAGGCTGCACTTGCTCCGCTTGGCGGATTTGGTGAGACAAACGGAGGATACAAAGGATATGGATACTCCACAGTTGTTGAGATCCTTTCCGCAGCACTTCAGTCCGGTATCTTCTTAAGAGCACTGGAAGGAAAGAATGATGATGGAAGCATCCGTCCATATCATCTTGGACATTTCTTCATCGCAATCGATACAGAAGCATTCATGGGTGCTGAGGCATTCAAGAAAACATGCGGCGATATCTTAAGAGACCTGAGAGGATCTGAGAAAGCTCCTGGACAGGAACGTATCTACACAGCAGGCGAGAAAGAGTACGATGTATGGATGTATCGTAAAGACAAAGGTGTTCCGGTAACTGAGGCAGTTCAGAAAGAGTTTATCGGACTCCGCGATGAGTTTGGACTTACACAGTTCAAGTTCCCATTTGAGAAATAATATATTGTTGAACCAGGCAGGTCGTTATGGCTTGCCTGGTTTTCATGAAAATATCGACATATCTGGCACAGAGATTTCGCTTTTAAGGAAGAAAGTTTCCCGTTTTACCTACAGTTTACGA
>CAVEKJ010000364.1:0-2610 GCA_963616205.1 Prevotella sp. | reverse complement strand
TACCAGTACCGCACAAAATGCCAGACCTCCCCAGTACAGTCCCGTAAAGTCCTTAACAATGCCGACAACCTGCTGGAATACAAACATTCCAATCAGGAAAGACACTCCCTGGATAATTCCGTTTGCCTCACCGATTTTGCTCGCCTTAACGGTATCTGAGATGAGAGCAAATCCTATCGGATATGCAACATACGCACAAAAACCTGTAAGCATAAACGCTAATGTGAACAGAACCACACTTGACCACAGACTGCCGAAAATCATTACGATATATCCTAATACCATACCGATGCCTGCAAACAGCAACGATGGTTTTCTCTTGCCCATCTTATCGGATACAGCGCCAAATATGAGTCCGGAAAAAATACCTATTGCCGTATATAATGTTGAAATCAGCCCTGATACAGAGTTTGAAACTCCCATATCCATCAGCATTGTAGGACCCCAGTAGTTTGCTACGCCCAGGCCTCCAAGAACACCTGTAACAATCATTGCATGTGCGATTGTATTACGGTTCAGTGCTTTTTCAAACTTTCCTTCATCTGTCGTGTTTGAAATATCAACATTTTCGTTATCTGCCTCGCCCGGGTCCTTCAGTGCGAAAACAAGAACAGCAAG
Organism: Prevotella sp.; assembly: GCA_963616205.1. Lineage (GTDB taxonomy): Bacteria > Bacillota > Clostridia > Lachnospirales > Lachnospiraceae > Blautia_A. The sequence goes on along the minus strand of CAVEKJ010000364.1, from coordinate 1,992 downwards.
TATTACAGCGGCAATGATTATAACTACAATATTTCCTGTTACCATCCCCAAAGCGTTAATAATAATAGAAAATACATACAGCGCAAAGAATGTGCCTATCCCGTCTGCTGCTGTCATGCTTCCTGTTGCCACGCCCATTTTATTGGTTCCCTGGAACCAGTGCACGGCCAAGGTGTATGCTGCGTTGTAGATGCATGCGTTTCCAAAACCGCTGACTACTCTTGCAAGCAGTAAAACAGTATAGCTAGGTGCAAAAAAGAATATCGCATGTCCTATAATCATTAATGCCATACCAAGCATTGTCCATTTTTTGCAGCCGAGTTTCTCTACAAGTGCTCCGACTATAAACAGTCCGAATCCGCATGAAAATGAATATACCGAATTAATTGTTCCCCACTGTGTGTAGGAGAGACTGTATTCGTTCATAATATAGTCTGCAAGTGTACCGTGGCAGTACTGAAACATCGGACCGTAACATCCTGCAATAACACAAAATACAAGGGCAATCCATTGTTTTTTGCTCGGGTTTACTAAAGTGTTCTCCATAAAAAATCCTCCATTTGTTTAATTATTTTTTTAATCCTTATTACCCCTTTTCATACCTTATTTTGTCAGTTTGGAAAGCAGATCCTCCACTGTTGTACAGGTTGTGATTCCCAGTTCGTTTATTTCCTTTGTCACATCCGTAGGAACTTCATCATCCGGATTAAGGAAGCTCTGCATTACACCGCCCATAAAGAATCTGTATTTTTTATTACGCTGCTTAGCCAGCTCAATCAGCAGTTTGGCATATGGCAGAGCCTGTCCGTTGTGCAGGCTTACGCATATATCGGTCACATCATATTCGTCTGCCAGGTCCAGCACATCCATTGCTTCCAGCTGATTGCCGCCGTCGACTACGTCTGCTCCAAACTCTTTAAGAACTCCTGCAATAACTGCAGCTCCTGCAAAATGAACATCGCCTGAAGCAATACATATCTTTCTACCTTTAACCAGCTCAGGATATTCTGTTTTGGACAGATAGCTGATCTGACTTGCCAGTTCATTCTGTGTTGCATTCCAGAGGGCTGCCGGAATGAGCGGCTCCATTTCTTCCTTTCCATCGTTTACAATCGAAGGATGGAACATCTTTTCCAAAGCAAACGGATCCATACTCTTAAGAACTATCATTATTTCAATCGGATTTGTAATATCCACACCTGCTTCTTCAAGACCGTCCAGCATGTTCTGAAACATCTTTTCCGAAAACTCAATAACCTGATCTCTGAGCTTTTCAATCGGTTCCCAGTTTATAAGGTCTCTCCAGTAATAAACGACCTCTTCAGTTCTCTGACATGCCGCTGTCATATCCAGCATTTCCGGAACTGTCGGAATAGCAACTTTCTCGGTAATAGGCACTGATAAAAATGCTGAGCCTGTCTTAAATCTGTCTTCGGCCAGTACAAACATAAGAACCTCAGGTATCTGGAATCCGTAGTTTGCATGCAGATGGTGATCCCAATGGCTGATTGTATCCGGGTACATAAATCCGATTCCCGGCTGATCTTCAGTGCTGAAGATATCGCTTGCTGCCAGCCATAGAGCAACCTTTTCCATAATGTTCTGTGTAAAATTACCGAAGCTGTAGCAGAATCTTGATTTGCACAAATCGCTTACAATATATCTGTCCATTCTCGTCATTGCCAGTGATGTTGCAAGATCCGAGAAATAAGCACCGTATCCGTCATCAGACTGATCGTTAACAACAACCTTGTCGTCGTATTTCGCAGCTGTGATACCCAGCGCCTTAACGATCTGTGTCATGTTCCACACTTCATCGGGGCAGCCCGGAGCAACCTGAACATAAGTACTGAACAGACCTGTATATGTACTTCCCGCTCTGACGGAATTTATAGTTGTTTCAACAGAATTCGGCCAGCCCAGATGATTATCTCCGAATATAGGCTGAACTGTTGCAGCCATTGTGATTCTTTCCCAGTCTTCCGGCTCATT
>CAVEKJ010000363.1:0-2612 GCA_963616205.1 Prevotella sp. | reverse complement strand
GTGATCAACTGCATCACCCTGGAAACAGTAACAGAAGCCATGAATGCCATCCGCGATTTTGGCCTGACAGATGTGGATATCGTGCAGCTCACTGCGGCAAGATCCAAATCCATTGGAAGATATCATATGATGATGGGCGAGAATCCTATTTATATCATTTCCTGCAGTGGAAGAGGGGAGGAGATTTAAGTGAAAATCCCTAGAATACTTCTTGCGGCAGGGGCCAGCGGAAGCGGAAAAACACTGATCACCTGCGGACTTCTTCAGACTCTGGTAAACCGTGGCCTGAAAGTCGCTTCTTTTAAATGTGGACCGGACTATATAGATCCTATGTTCCACAGCCGGGTGATCGGTACGAAATCCCGAAATCTGGATACGTTTTTTACAGATAAAAACCGCACCAGATATCTTCTTGCAAAGAACGCATCGGACTGTGAGATCGCAGTGATGGAAGGGGTCATGGGGTATTATGACGGTGTGGGAGGGATCACATCCAGAGCAAGCGCTTATGACCTGGCATCCACCACAGATACACCGGTGATCCTTATTGTAAACAGCCGCGGTATGAGCGTTTCTCTGGCGGCTTACGTCAAAGGATTTCTGGAATATAAGAAAGACAGCCATATCCGGGGTGTGATCTTTAATCAGATGTCACCGATGCTGTATCCCAGAATGAAAAAGCTTCTGGAAGAGGAACTTTCTGTAAAAGTTCTGGGATATGTTCCGAAAGTGGAGGACTGTGTGATCGAGAGCCGTCATCTGGGACTGGTTCTCCCGGAGGAGATCCCGGAACTGAAAAGCCGTCTGCAGAAACTTTCTGAAGTACTGGAGAAAACCCTGGATATTGAGGGTATCCTGGAACTTGCAGGGGAAGCACCGGAGCTTGCGGCACCGGAAAAAGAGGCGATTGTCAGGGAAGAAGCTGCCTTCGGATACCGGACAGAGGAACGTGTGCGGATCGGTGTGGCAGATGATGAGGCATTCTGCTTTTTCTATGCGGACAATCTGAATCTTCTGGAAGAGATGGGAGCGGAACTGGTACGTTTTTCTCCGGTTCATGACAGAGAACTTCCAAAAGATCTGGACGGACTTCTTTTAAGTGGCGGTTATCCGGAGTTAAACGGAGAAGCGCTGGAAGAGAATCAGAAGATGTGCACAGAGATCCGGGAGGCGATCCAGGATGGAATGCCTTGTCTGGCAGAGTGCGGCGGTTTTATGTATCTTCATCGGGAGATGGAAGATATGGAGGGAAAGCAGCGCAGAGTCTGCGGCGTGATCCCGGGAAAGGCTTACCGCACACCAAAATTGAACCGGTTTGGTTATATCACTCTCACAGAAAAAGAGGATTCCGGTCTGGGTGAAATCCTGGCTCATGAATTCCATTATTTTGATTCTACAGACTGCGGAGAGGATTTTCATGCGGCAAAACCGGCATCCAAAAGAGGCTGGGACTGCATACACAAAAAAGGCCGTCTGCTGGCTGGTTTTCCCCATCTTTATTATTACGGAAATCCAAAAGTTCCGGTGCGCTTTCTGAAAGATGCACTGGAATATAAGAAGGAACGGAGGCAGAAAGAACATGCTGAAATATAGTATTCCGGCACTGCTCATCGGATTTGTGCTGGATCTTCTGATCGGAGATCCCAGATGGCTGTATCATCCCATCTGCGTGATCGGAAATCTGATCGCAGCGCTGGAAAAGATCGTTCGAAAGATCTTTCCAAAAAATCACGGCGGAGAGCTGGCAGGCGGTACGGTGGTGGTGATCCTTGTCTGTCTGTTCAGTGGAGGGGTACCGTTTCTGGTTCTGTATTATCTTTACCGGTATCTGCCTGTGGCAGGATTTATACTGGAAGTATTCTGGTGTTATCAGCTTCTTGCCACCCGCTCTTTAAAAGATGAAAGCATGAAGGTTTATGACCGTCTGGTAAACGGAACACTGGAGGAAGCCCGCTATGCGGTGTCCATGATCGTTGGCCGTGATACCAAAGAACTTACAGAAACCGGTGTGACAAAAGCTGCCGTGGAGACCGTTGCGGAAAACGCATCGGACGGTGTGATCGCTCCCATGTTTTATATGGCCATCGGCGGAGTGCCACTGATGTTTTTGTACAAGGGCATCAACACCATGGATTCCATGCTGGGATATAAGAATGATAAGTATCTTTATTTCGGCCGTGTTGCCGCAAAGCTGGATGATGTGGCAAACTATATCCCTGCCAGGATCTCCGGCTGGCTGATGGTGGCCGGAACTGTTTTTGCAGGGATGGATACCAAAAACGCGGCGAAGATCTATAAACGTGACCGCAGGAATCATGCAAGTCCCAATTCCGCCCAGACAGAAGCTGCCATGGCGGGGGCCCTGGATGTACAGCTTGCGGGAAATGCGTATTATTTCGGAAAATTATATGAAAAACCTACCATCGGGGATCCCATCCGCCTGGTGGAACCGGAAGATATCAGAAGAGCCAATCGTCTGATGTACGCGGCATCCGTACTGGGATTGGTTGTATTTGGACTGCTGGGCGCGGCAATCTGGATCTGGCTCTTTTGACCGAATGCGGATTGCGAATATCCGCTTCACAGGAACAATACAATACAGACAGGAGAAT
>CAVEKJ010000362.1:0-2615 GCA_963616205.1 Prevotella sp. | reverse complement strand
TGTTTTTTCCATATTTTACGCACTCCATTATTTCTCCTGTTTTATCCGCATACAGGAAAATTCCGCTTATTTCTGATCAGCTGTTATTTTTTTAACAAACTGATCTTACTGGTATTTTACCGTAAATTGCTCCAAAAATAAAGTATTGATATATAAAATATTTCACCCATTATACCTGTTTTATTCTATCCATCATTGGCGAATCTCCTCGGTCTGTGACAATCTCATAACCAACAGACGCCACACGTCTGGAAAGACAGCCTCTGCATTCCGCAGCTTCTTCCCCTGTACAGATCTTGTTATCATAAAGTTCATACTGTTTACGGTTTTTCACCGGAGAAAGATTTGGCATTACTACATTGGCACCTGCCTGGAAGCCTTTTTCCCTGCCTCTGGGGTCCAGAGTCTCAAGTGCTGTAGTTGCCGGAAGCAGTACCTGTGGCAGCATGATCCGGATCACAGACAGCAGAAACAACGTCAGCTCCACACTTCCCGCAGGTTCCTCCGCAAATTTCGTATCATGATGCGGGATAAACGGTCCGATCCCTACCATATGAGGATTCAGATCCTTCAGAAAAACAAGATCCTCCGCCAGATGCTCCATGGTCTGTCCAGGTGCGCCTACCATAAATCCCGCTCCGATCTGATAGCCCAGATCCTTCAGATCATAGAGGCACTGTTTCCGGTTTGCAAGACTTAAACTCTCCGGATGAAGGTAACGGTAATGTTCTTCATTAGCTGTCTCATGGCGGAGTAAATAGCGGTCTGCTCCGGCGTCTTTAAACTTCTGATAACTTTCCTTTGATTTCTCCCCGATGGAAAGGGTGATCGCACAATCCGGATAACTCTTTTTAATGGATTGAATGATATCTACCATCCGTTCATCGTTATACCAGGGATCTTCTCCTCCCTGCAGCACAAACGTCCGAAATCCCAGTTCATACCCGTTTTCACAGCACTTAAGGATTTCTTCTTTTGTAAGGCGGTAACGGATAGCGTTGGTGTTGGAACGACGGATTCCGCAGTAATAACAGTCATTTCTGCAGTAATTGGTAAATTCAACCAGACCTCTTGTATATATCTTATTTCCAAAATATTTCTTCTGAATACGAACAGCTTCTTCCCGAAGCAGATTGACCGCATTCGCATCCTGATACAGACACAGAAGTTCCGGATATTCTTCCTTTGTCAGCTGTCCCTCTTTTATAAATTTTTCAGCGATCCCCATATTTTATCTGTCCTTCTCTTTTATTTACAGAATTATCTATAGAAAATATTTTATCACAAAAAATCTGAACATTCTATAATAAGAAGTACTTTTACAGAATTTTCTATCTGGTTCCCCACTGCTTACTGCTCTTCACAACTCTGCAGGGAACTTCCCTGATTCGGTTAAAATTCCTCAAAAAAACAGATACTGCACCATCTACATGCAATATCTGCTCTTTTTGAAACAAAACAGACTCCTGTTCCACCTATATCCATATTTTTATTTGATCAGGTCTTTCACAACTTCTCCTGCAATGATCAGACCTACCACTGACGGCACGAAAGCATTACTGCCCGGTACCTGACGGCGCTGGGTACATTTTCTTTTCGTTCCCGGAGGACAGATGCAATGAGATTTGCAGCTGATTGCCATATCATCAATGGGAGTCATCGGTTTTTCCTGTGAGTAAACCACTTTCAGTTTTTTGATCCCACGTTTTTTCAGTTCACGGCGCATGACTTTTGCCAGTGGGCAGACAGAGGTTTTATAAATATCTGTTACCATAAAACCAGTCGGATCCATCTTATTTCCGGCTCCCATGGAACTGATGATCGGTGTACCGGATGCCTGTGCCTGTTCTACCAGCATCAGTTTGCCGGTTACCGTATCAATGGCATCAACAATATAGTCATACTGGGAGAAATCAAAGGAATCTGCTGTCTCCGGAACATAAAAAGTTTTATGGATATTCACGACTGCATCCGGATTGATCTCAAGGATGCGGTCTCTGGCCACATCGACTTTATATTTTCCTACTGTTTTTCTTGTCGCATAGATCTGACGATTGATATTGGTAAGGCATACTTTATCATCGTCGATCAGATCCAGTGTTCCTACGCCGCTTCTTACCAGTGCTTCTACTGTATATCCACCAACGCCGCCAATTCCAAATACTGCAACTCTGGAATTTTTCAGCTTTTCCATTCCTTCTTTTCCAATTAATAATTCTGTTCTTGAAAACTGATTCAGCATTTTCTGAACTCTCCTTATACTCCGTATTCTTTCTGTTATATTTCTACGATCATATCTGTCTGGCTTATTTTATAACTGTCAGGATTCTATCATGGTAAAATAACCTTGTCAATATCCCTACCGGTATACTAGGAATATTTTCCATATGACTTACAGATATTCATCGTTCCTGCCTAACCTCTTCCGTAATCATTATTTCTTCTGATAATTACACATACAAAAAAAGATTCCTACTAAGGAATCTACTTAATACTGCGGGTAGCCGGACTTGAACCGGCACGGAGTTGCCCCCGAGAGATTTTAAGTCTCTTGTGTCTGCCTATTCCACCATACCCGCATATTCAATTAAATTGTTCAAAAATGGGGCCTATAG
>CAVEKJ010000361.1:0-2632 GCA_963616205.1 Prevotella sp. | reverse complement strand
ATTTACATGATTCCGAACGTGGTATCTGCGGCAGCACTGGCGGTTATTTTTCTGAATGTATTTAACGCACAGTATGGTATTATCAATTCCTTTGTAAAAGCAGTAACCGGAAAACCATTTATGAAAAACTGGTTCTTTGACCAGAACAGTGCCTTTATCACAGTTACATGGAGCTGGCTTCTGTACACAGGAATGATCATCATTCTTGTACTTGCAGGTGTTCTGTCCATTCCGGAGGATGTTGTGGAGGCAGCCAAGATCGACGGTGCTACAGATATGCAGATCAACATGAAGATCCGCCTTCCTCTGATCCGTACCATTCTTGGAACCTGTGAGATTCTGGCAGCAACCAGTATGTTAAGAGAATTTGAACTTATTTACCTGACAACCAACGGAGGTCCGGGAGATACAACACTGAATCTTCCGTTATACCTGTACAAGACATCAATGACAGACAATAATTACGGTTATGCCAATATGATGGGTGTGATCCTTATTATTGCAGGTGTGATCGTGGTAGGTGCCATTAACCGGCTGTTTAAGATGAATGAGGCAGACTACTAAAAAGACAGAGATTAAAAGACAGAAAGAGAGGAAGTTAAAATGAAAATAGCAGTGATCGGTGGCGGCGGTGTACGTTCCATGTTCCTGGCAAAAAGCCTTGCTCAGAGCAGTCTGGAACTGGGAATCGACCACGTGGTATTTATGGATAATGACCAAAAGAAGCTTAATATTTATGGCAAAATGGCACAGCAGGTTGCAAAACGTCTGCAGCCGGCTCTGCAGCTGGAGCTTACCGAAGATCCTGTAGAGGCGATCAAAGATGCGGATTATATTATCACAACGATCCGCGTTGGAGAAGATGATATGCGTATCCAGGATGAAAGAGCAGCTCTTGACCTGGGAGTTCTGGGACAGGAGACGACCGGAGCAGCAGGATTCTCTTTTGCCATGCGTTCTGTACCGGCTCTTGTAAAATACTGTGAACTTGCAAAAAAATATGCCTCTTCGGATGTAGAGATTTTCAATTTTACCAACCCGGCAGGTGTGGTGTCGCAGACATTACGTGACATGGGCTATGATTTTACCTTTGGTATCTGCGATGCTCCGAGCAGCCTTCTCCATTCTTTTGCAAAAATGTACGGAGTTCCACAGAATTCTGTAACCGGAGACTGCTACGGACTGAATCATCTTTCTTTCTTTGACAGCATCAAACTGGATGGAAGAGAGATACTGCCTGAGCTTTTAAAAGATGAAAGATTGTACACGGATACGGATATGCGTTTCTTCAAAAAAGATCTGGTAGAACATATGGGCTGTATCCTTAATGAGTATCTGTACTATTTCTATTATAGGGAAGAAGCGATTCAGCATATTCTGGATGCAGGTATCACCAGAGGTGAAGTGATCCGTGATGTGAATATCCATATGACAGAGGAACTGTCACACATGGATGTTGAAAATGATTTTGAAAGTTGTCTTAAGATTTATGACAAGTGGTACGGCAAACGTGAAGATGCCTACATGGCAAATGAAACTGGCGTATCTAAAGCAAAAGAACCGTATCATTTTGATATTTATGCAAAGGATGACGGAGGCTATGCAGGTGTTGCCCTGAAATATATCCGCTCCAAATTAAGTGGAAAAGACAGCGAGATGATCCTCTGTGTACCGAATAACGGAGCGATCCCGGGCCTTCTTGATACAGATGTTGTGGAAGTTACCTGTGATCTTAAGGATGGAGAGATGATTCCTCATAAGGTTCCGAATCCTGGAGAATTACAGATGGAGCTGATCCGCAGGGTGAAAATCTACGAAAGACTTGCTTCCGAGGCAATCCGCACAAGAAGTATCAGTAAAGCAATTGACTGTCTTATGGTACATCCTCTTGTCAATTCCTATTCACTGGCAAAAAAACTGGTGGAAACATATGTAGCCGCAAATAAAGACTATATGGAGGAATGGAGCTAATATGAGTTTTGTGGGTGGCGTAGGCTATTCCAATATCGATCTGATCTATTCCGGGCTTGAAAGGCTTCCTGAAAAGGGAGAGGAGATTTTTGCAAAAGGGTTTTCCATGCAGTTTGGCGGTGGAATTCCGGCTACGATGATCAATCTTTCAAGGCTGGGAGTTGAATCCAGAATCCTTACTTTTGCAGGAGATGATCTTTTTTCGGAATTTGTGAAAAAAACACTGGAGAAATATCCGGTAAAAACCGTAAATCTTTATAAGGGAAACAAAATGCCGGTGGTATTGTCCTCCACATTGCTGTACGGTGGTGACAGAAGCTTTATTTCCTACACAGACGGCATGGATCTTAATGACGCTGTGATGGATGAGGTTTATGAAAATCTGAAGGGTGTATCTGTGGTGGATATGCATGTTGGATTTCTGGATGTGTATAAAAGACTGAAAAAAGACGGCTGTATCCAGATTTTTGATACGGGCTGGGAAGACGATCTGACTTTGGAAAAATACAGGGATTACCTGGAAACAGCAGATTATTATATTCCCAATCAGAAAGAAGCCATGAAGATTACAGGAACATCCAGTCTGGAAGATGCAGCTGAGGTTTTGTCGGATTTTTTCTCCGACGTAACGATCAAGATGGATAAGGAAGGTTGCCTGCTG
>CAVEKJ010000360.1:2069-2634 GCA_963616205.1 Prevotella sp. | reverse complement strand
GAATACGGCTGGAACTGAGACGGAAAGGCCGGAGCTGACAGAGGAGGATTAGCGTATGAAATTTAAGGAATTTGACAAACCGGAATATTTTGTAAACAGAGAGCTGAGCTGGATCAAGTTTGATGACAGAGTTTTAAGTGAGGCCAGGGACAAAAGTCTGCCTCTGTTTGAAAGACTGAAATTTTTGAGCATCACCTCTTCCAATCTGGATGAGTTTTATATGGTTCGTGTGGCATCCCTGAAAGATCAGGTCCACGCAGGGTACAAAAAAACGGACATTGCCGGAATGACAGCCAAAGAGCAGCTGAAAGCTATCAGCCAGCAGACCCATGATCTGGTTCATGTGCAGTACAGTACATTAAACCGGTCTCTGGTTCCGGCTCTGGAAAAAGCAGGTCTTCATGTGATCTTTGAGCACGAGGCATTTTCCGAGAAACAGAAAGAATTTGTGGACCAGTATTTTGAGGACAATGTGTATCCGGTTTTGACACCGATGGCTATGGATTCTTCCAGGCCGTTTCCACTGATCCGGAACAAGACACTGAACATTGGAGCTCTCCTTTCC
>CAVEKJ010000360.1:0-2059 GCA_963616205.1 Prevotella sp. | reverse complement strand
GATTGATTTTGCCACTGTGCAGGTGCCTTCCGTGCTTCCGAGAGTGGTCATCATCCCTTCCGAGAAAAAAGGACATACAACGGTAACGCTTCTGGAACAGATCATTGAACGAAATATTGACAAACTGTTCTTAAGTTACGATGTGATCTGTGCTCACCCGTACCGTATTATGCGTAATGCGGATCTTTCCATTGACGAGGATGAGGCAGAGGATCTTCTGGTGGAGATCCAGAAACAGCTGAAAAAGCGTCAGTGGGGCGAGGTCATCCGCCTGGAAGTGGAAGACAAGATGGATCCGAGGCTTCTGGATATCCTGAAAATGGAGTTCCAGGTTCATGGCGATGATATCTTTTTTATCAACGGACCTCTGGACCTTACCATGTTGATGAAGGTTTATGGCATTGACGGATATGACCAGTTCAAGGAACCGAAATATAAACCGGCAGCAGTACCGGCATTCCAGAATGACAAAGATATTTTCCAGGTGATCCGTGAGGGTGATGTGTTCCTTCACCATCCATATATGAGTTTTGATCCGGTAGTGAATTTTGTGCGCCAGGCAGCAAAAGATCCGGATGTACTGGCAATCAAACAGACCTTGTACCGTGTCAGCGGCAATTCGCCGATCATTGCGGCGCTGGCTCAGGCAGCGGAAAACGGCAAGCAGGTTTCCGTTCTTGTGGAGCTGAAGGCACGTTTTGATGAAGAGAATAATATTGTCTGGGCAAAAATGCTGGAAAAAGCAGGCTGCCATGTAATTTATGGTCTGGTGGGCCTGAAGACACACAGCAAGATCACCCTTGTTGTGCGGAGAGAAGAGAACGGAATTCGCAGATATGTGCATCTGGCAACGGGAAATTATAACGATTCCACAGCCAAGCTTTATACAGATTGTGGTATCTTTACCTGCGATGAGCGGTTTGGTGAGGATGCTACGGCAGTGTTCAACATGCTTTCCGGATATTCTGAGCCGAAGCGCTGGAATAAGCTGATTGTTGCGCCGATCTGGATGAAAGACCGTTTTGTAAAAATGATCGAGAGAGAAGCAGAGCATGCGAAAAACGGAGAGGAAGCACATATTGTGGCGAAGATGAATTCCCTGTGCGATCCGGCGATCATGGCGGCTCTGTATTATGCTTCTTCCTGCGGTGTAAGGATCGATCTTCTGGTGCGTGGTATCTGCTGCCTGAAAGTGGGAATTCCTGGCATCAGCGAAAATATCCATGTGCGTTCCATTGTCGGAAATTTCCTGGAGCACAGCCGTATTTTCTACTTCCACAATGGTGGTTCCAACGAGATCTACATGGGAAGTGCGGACTGGATGCCACGTAACCTTGACCGCCGCGTGGAGATTGTTTTTCCTGTGGAAGATGAAGGGATCAAGGAAGAGATCATGCATGTGCTGGATCTGGAATTCCGTGACAATGTAAAAGCCCATATCCTTCAGCCATCCGGTCTCTATGAGAAACAGGATAAGAGGGGCAAAACCCTGGTAAATTCCCAGATGGAATTCTGCCGGGAAGCCACTGAACGCGCAAAAGCTGCAAAAAAAGAGAAAAAAGAAAAAAAGAGAGTCTTCGTACCGGCAGAGCCGGCGGAGGATGTTGAAAAGTAAAATAAGAACAGTTTGTGCTTGAGTCCCCGAACATATTGTGTTAGAATAGAAACATCATATAGGAAGGGAGGATAGATTTATGACAGACAGAGAAATGCTGGAGATGCTGGTTGAAGGTCAGAAACAGATGCTTGGCAGGTTAGATGGAATTGATGCCCGTTTGGATGGAATCGATAAGGAACTGGCTTCAATCAAAAACCGGCAGGATACACTGGAAGGCCGTCAGCGATTACTTGAGAAGAAGTTTGACCGTCTGGTTGAGGTAGACATTAAACATCTCAAAGATACACAAGATACGATTGTAACATTGCTACAGGCTAAGGGAATTATTCCGACAGGCCCCAAATCTATCCGGGCGTAAGTCAGGACCCTACAGAAGAGAAAATAATAAGATACATAGAGAAAAAGGACAGCTATATCATATATATAAATTTATGATACAGC
>CAVEKJ010000359.1:1728-2635 GCA_963616205.1 Prevotella sp. | reverse complement strand
CGGATACGCTCTCTACTGAACAGTTTCCCTTCATCAGAAGTTCGCAGGCTTTATTGATCCGCACCAGATTCAGATATTCAAGGGGCGTTGCATTGGTATATTCCAGGAAGATCCGCCTCATGTGCGTTTCACTTAGCTCACAGCATTTGGCAAGATCCTTTGCCATGATATTTTCCATATAGTGCAGTTCCATATAATTTATCAGTTTCCGAATATAATCCATTGTGTCCGAAATCGGTTTTTCCTCAACTTCTTTCTGATCCAGCCGGTCAAAAAACAACAAAAGGTTCAGAGCGAGAGTCAGGGTTGCATACTTATAATTTGACCTTTTACACTGTTCTTCCTCTATGATCATCTGCATCAGTTCCACTGCTTTTTTATTATTTTTTTGATCCAGCACAAAAACTTTCTGCTCCAGATCCTTTTTCAGTTTTGTGTACTTTTCCGGCGCATCCGCAAAACATTTTTTTAAAATAGTATCAGAATCTACAAACAGATATTCCCACTTCTGCTTCTCATCTGCCTTTTCCTGATCCGGACATGTCCTATGCGGAATATTGCGGGGAATGAACGTAATCGTCCCTGCATCATACGTAAGCTCCCGCTCCGCAAGCTGCACCGTTCCCCTTCCATAATGGCAATAACCAATCTCCAGATAATTATGGAAATGCATATTATCTGTTCCATAAACCGTTTCCCATTTTTCCCCGGTAAGTACCAGAACAGGCATATCCTGTGCGATCTCATAGTAACGATATTCTGCTTTCTGCATTTATTGTCTCCATATCATGTAAAAATTCTCTTACGTTTTTCTTTATTTTTTACTTTGTTATTTGTAGATCCGATAGCCATTTCTCCCGGAACGTTTTACCTGATAAAGAGCCATATCTGCTTTCTGATATAATTC
>CAVEKJ010000359.1:486-1718 GCA_963616205.1 Prevotella sp. | reverse complement strand
CGCAATCCCTGCACTTAAGGTAAACGTATGATCTTCCATTCCTTCCATATGGATCTCGCGGATTTTTTCCTGAAGATTTTTTATTCTGTTCTCCATATTTTTGCGGGATCCAATGTTATAGAGCAGGATCACAAACTCATCGCCTCCGATACGTCCGATCACATCCTGTTCCCGGAACTGTTCCTTAAAGAATCCTCCCAGCATTTTCAAAACCTTATCCCCCATGACATGTCCATAAACATCATTCACTTCTTTAAAATGATCCATATCCAGGATCAGAAAACCATGGAATCCTTCCGGATCTTTTTCCCGCAGGATATCATCGATCACTTTCTGCGTGTTTTCTTTGTTATAAACACCTGTCAGTGCATCTTTCTGGGCAGAGCGTACCAGTTCCGCTTTTTCCCGGTTATTTCTCACAATAATATACAAGATCAGGAGCAATACCAGGATGCAGAAACTTCCCATAAATATGAGCTCATAACTGGAAATAAAATCATATGCCTGCTGTGCGCTTTTTACAGGAACTGCATAACAGATCATCCAGTCATTGTAACCAAGCGGCATATATGCCAGGTACCGGTCCTCTTCTTTTCTTTCACTTAGGCTAAGCTTCACCAGACCACTTTCGCCCACTTTAAAGTCAGCCTGAACATCCTGAAGTGTGTGTTTTCCCCTGAGATTTTTTTCTCCATAATATTTAAAAAGATTGGTTCCATATGTGATCTCTGTACTGGATGCCGAACCACTGTCAAATGCAATGATCTCTCCATCGCTGGTTGCCAGAAGACTATTTCCCGCTCCGCCAAAAAGATCATCAAAAAGCATATGGCTCAGCGCCGTAACATTACAGGAGCCACCCAGCACGCCGATCACTTCATGGTCTTTGTATACCGGTACACCTAAAACCACCCGTACTTTATGATCTACACTGCTCTCCAGGGGATCACTGATGGTCTGTTTTCCACTGATAGCCTCCTTAAAATATCTGCGATGAGAAACATTCTTGGTTACTCCATTGTCATAGTATGCGTCTCCATTTTTGTCAATAAGAGCCGCCCTCTCCAGGTCTGTTTTTTCGTAAATGGATACCAGACGTTCTTTATTTTCTTCGGAAAAAAGTTCTTCTGATTTTCCCATTGCAGAGGCGATCTCATCCAGATACTGATAATTGATATCCAGGATCGTCCGCAGGTGCTCACTCTGTCTCTGCACATTCGTCTTCAATGTAT
>CAVEKJ010000359.1:0-476 GCA_963616205.1 Prevotella sp. | reverse complement strand
CCACAGCCCTTTGCACGCATCCGAAAAAAATAAGGATCCCAGCTACAACCGCCAGAATAAAAACACTGGTTGCCGTAACATAATTCTTCAGTTCAAAGTGATTCTTTTTCATACGTTTTCTCCTGTTTTTGCCCTTCTATATTGCGTGCTTTTATTTTACCATGAATTTTTATTTTTCTCATCTGTTATTCACAGGTCAGACCAATAGGCCATGGAAATGCTATAGGCTCAGAAAGACTTCTGCTCTGAAAAATAATGTTCCATGGCATATTCAAAATGCCTGTTAAAAACTCTGGCGGCTTCTTTTGCAAGTTTACTTTTTGGCTTCAGCATATCAAAGGCATGCATGTCACAGTGATAAACGTCCACTTCTGCCGGTACTCCGGCTTTTTTCAGGTTTTCAATGTAAGTCATTGTTTCTCTGTAGAAAGGCTCCCCATCGCCTACAAATGTATATGCCGGTGGCAGATTGGAAT
>CAVEKJ010000358.1:0-2636 GCA_963616205.1 Prevotella sp. | reverse complement strand
GTGACGGTTGGCACGGAGAGATAGAGTTCTTCGGCTGCTTTTGTGAAATTAAGGCGTTCTGCCACGCGAAGAAAACATTGAAGCTGCTGGGTAGTCATAAAAAATCTCCTTTTGGAAGTGAAGTAATATTTGGAAGTAGAGTCATTTTGAGGAATGTTTCAAATATTTTTTGCAGATAAGTTCAGTATACTATCTTTAGCTCATTGATACAATATATTCCATATAATTATTAGTAATCATCTAATGATATTGCAGTTTTTGTAATTCACTTTTCTCCCAAATGTTGATAATCTGTATAAGGAAAAAAGACATTAAAAAATCTGAGAGGAGAAAAAAATGGTAAAAGAACTTGCCCGGAGTATCCGGGAATATAAAAAGCCATCCATAGCTACTCCGATTCTGGTTTCACTTGAGGTTGTAATGGAATGCATCATTCCTTTTATTATTGCAACCCTGGTGGATGAGATCAACAAAGGCTGTGAGATGAGCGTAATCCTCCGCTATGGAGGAATTCTTATTGTAATGGCACTTTTATCCCTGCTGTTTGGTGCACTGGCCGGATCTACCTGTGCGACTGCATCAGCAGGACTGGCAAAAAATCTGCGTCAGGATATGTACTATGCCATTCAGGATTATTCATTTGGAAATATCGATAAATTTCTGACATCATCTCTGGTGACACGTATGACTACGGATGTGACGAATGTGCAGAATGCGTACATGATGCTGATCCGTACTGCGATCCGTTCCCCACTGATGCTGATCTTTGCTTTTGTGATGGCGTTTCGTATGGGCGGAAAAATGGCGTATATTTTCTTGATCGTACTGCCAATCCTGGCAGTAGGACTGGGAACGGTTATTTATAAAACCATGCCGCTGTTTCGCCGTGTTTTTCGCAAATATGATAAGCTGAACGCTTCCATTCAGGAAAATATCCAGGGAATGCGCGTAGTGAAATCTTTTGTACGTGAGGATTATGAGCAGAAAAAATTCAACACTGCGGCAGAAGATGTGTGCAGCGATTTTACCCGGGCAGAACGTATTCTGGCATGGAACAATCCGATGATGCAGTTTTGCATTTATACCGTATTTTCCTTCGTGCTGGGATTTGGCTCATATCTGGTTATCACCACCAAGGGCCTGGCGCTGGACATTGGGCAGATGTCTTCCCTGATCACGTATAACTTTATGATGCTGAACAGTTTGATGATGCTTTCCATGGTATTTGTTATGATCACCATGGCGATGGAATCCGGACAGCGTATTGTAGAAGTGATCCAGGAAAAGCCAAATCTTTCCAATCCGGCTGACCCGGTTTATACGGTGAAAGACGGCTCTATCGAGTTTGAACATGTAAGCTTTAAATATTCAGCGAAAGCGGAGAGAATGGCTCTTCAGGATGTAGATATACAAATACATTCCGGTGAAACGATTGGCATTATCGGCGGAACGGGTTCTGCGAAAACCACATTGATCCAGCTGATTTCCAGACTTTATGATGCCACAGAGGGAAGCGTAAAGGTAGGCGGTGTGGATGTAAAACAGTATGATATTGAGACGCTGCGAAATCAGGTATCTGTGGTTTTGCAGAAAAATGAGCTTTTTTCAGGAACCATTTCAGAAAACCTTCGCTGGGGAAATGAAGATGCGTCAGATGAAGAAATACGGCAGGCCTGTCGCATGGCCTGTGCGGACGAGTTTGTGGAGCTTTTCCTGGAAAAATATGAGACACATATTGAGCAGGGCGGAAGCAATGTCTCCGGCGGTCAGAAGCAGCGTCTCTGTATTGCCCGTGCGCTGCTTAAAAATCCGAAGATTTTAATTCTGGACGATTCTACAAGTGCGGTAGATACAAGAACCGACGCAAAGATCCGTAAGGCACTTCGGGAATACATACCGGAAACGACCAAGATCATTATTGCTCAGCGTATTTCTTCTGTGGAAGATGCAGATCGCATTATTGTTATGGAAAATGGAAGGATCAACGGGATTGGAAATCATGAGGAGCTTTTGAAGAGTAATGAGATTTACAGGGAAATTTATACTTCTCAGAATGCGGGAAACAATAATTCTTCCGAGGTTTCTGAAAATGGATCAGAAGAGGGAGGTGACTTATAATGAAAAAAACAACTGCGAAAAAAGGAACCCTGGGCCGGATTTTTTCTATGGTTCATGAATTTTACCCGGTTATGTTTCCGGTGACAGTTTGTCTCATTATATTTAATGCCATTGTAAGTTCCGTTCCCACGATCTTTATGCAGAAGATCATTGCGGTAGTTGAGGATAACTGGCAGAGCGGCTGGGAAGCAGCAGGGGGAACCATTCTTCATCTGGTTGCGATTCTGGTCTGCTTTTATGTGATGTCACTGATCGCAGGATTTTGTTATAACCAGATGATGGCAGTTATCACACAGGGAACGCTCAAAAAGACCAGGGAAAAAATGTTTGGCGGTATGCAGCGGCTTCCCATCCGGTATTTTGACCGGAATAATCACGGGGATATCATGAGCTATTATACCAATGATATTGATACTTTGCGCCAGATGATCTCTCAGAGTTTCCCTCAGCTCCTTAGTTCTTTGGTGATGGTACTGACTGTATTTTGCATTATGATGTATTATTGCCTGTGGCTGACA
>CAVEKJ010000357.1:0-2637 GCA_963616205.1 Prevotella sp. | reverse complement strand
GTTCTTCCTGTACCGGATTTGAAATCAGCAGGTGCTGAAACGGAACTCCTCCAACATTAAAAATTTCATGTTCCACACCTGCCGGCCAGTGCATGATATCTCCGGCTTTGAGCAGGGTACTCACACCATCGATCTTCGATAATGCCTTTCCTTTTGTTACATAGATCACCTGTTCCTCGTAATGCATATGTTTTGGCTGATGAGCAACAACCGGTAATGTGACTATTCCAACCTGCAATCCCTGAGTATTGTCCTGCGTCTCATCCAGCCAGGAGATTTCTCCCCAGTCTGTCTTCTGCTTCGTCATCATCAACAGCCTCCTTGACGGTATTTTTTCTTCTATGCTATTAAATTTAAGAGAAGAAACTGGTTTTGTCAAATCTGCTCACCGCCTTTCAATACTCAGATGATCTTTTTCATATATGTGAGTCATACTTATATGAAATGAGGGAAGCTGTCTTTTACGACACCCTCCCTCATTCAACCACTTAATTCATTTTTATCAATAATGTCTGGATTCAGACCAGTCATCACGGTTTTCGGATGGAAGCTGCTTTTCACAAAGATTTCTAAATGCATCAATTTGATCTTTAGGGCTACAGATCAGGTCCTTTACATCCTGCATACACATTTCCTCAATTCCTACTCTGTCTTCATTCATTTTGCCGCCTCCTTACGATTTTTTATTATTATTCTTCAGCTTATGAATCAGTCTTCATCAAAAGATCCTGCCGGATAAAGCGGAAATTTTGCGATCAGTGCCTCTGCTTCTTCTTTGCACTCCTGAAGGTTTTTCTCATCATGAGGTGCATTTGCAACTTTATTCATGATCGCAGCGATCTGACGGATCTCAGGCTCTTTTAATCCTCTCTGTGATACAGCTGTAAGGCCGATACGAACACCACTTGTTACACCTGGTTTCTCAGGATCAAACGGAACCATGTTTTTGTTTACTGTGATACCAACTGCATCCAGTGCATTCTGGAAATCTTTTCCTGTGATATGCTTTTCACGAAGGTCTGCTACTAACAGATGATTGTCAGTTCCACCGCTTACGATACGGAATCCATATTTCTCAAGTTCTTCTGCAAGGCATTTTGCATTCTTTACAACCTGTTCCATGATCGCACGGAACTCAGGAGTTGCTGCATATTTAAAGGACCATGCTTTTGCTGCCATTGTATGTAACTGAATGGAACCCAGTGCTCCCGGGAATGTACCTTTGTCCAGAAGTTTCGCATGTTCTGCTTTACAGAATACCATTCCGCTTCTTGCGCTGCAGAATGTTTTTGTTGTAGAAGATGTTACAAAATCTGCATATGGAATCGGGCTTGGGATTACTTTTGCAGCAACAAGACCTGCGATATGAGCCATATCTACCATGAAGTATGCTCCAACTTCTTTTGCTGTTTTTGCAATGCGCTCATAATCGATCAGTCTTGAATAAGAACTTGCACCTGCAACGATCAGCTTTGGTTTATATTCTTTTGCTTTTGCATCAAGGGCATCATAATCGATCAGCTCTGTCTCCGGATCCATTGCATAGAAATCAAAATTGTAGATCTTGCTTACCCAGTTAGCCGGTGAACCATGAGTAAGATGTCCGCCCTGATCCAGACGCATGCTCAGTACTCTGTCTCCAGGATTTAAAATAGATGCGTAAACACTGTAGTTCGCTGTTGAGCCAGAATAGGACTGGATGTTTACATGATCTGCTCCAAACAGCTCTTTTGCACGCTGGCAGCCAAGTTCTTCTACTTTATCAGCTACATGAGATCCTGCCTGGAATCTTCTTCCCGGATATCCCTCAAGTGTCTTATTGGTAAATACACTTCCTGTAAGTTCCATAACCGGAAGAGGTGCTGTACTCTCAGATGCGATCATCTCAATGTTGTGTTCCTGTCTTTTCAGTTCCTCGTCTACAAGTCCTGCGAGAACCGGGTCTGTTGCTCTTGTGTTTTTTAACATAATTCTTCTCCTTTTTTTCACCATTCATTTGCTAAGTTGACAGTTACGATGTTTGGTTTATTATTTGCTTGGGATTTATTATGGGATTCTGTAATAAAATTACCACAAAATCTGCTTTACTTATATTCCGCAAATTGATCTTTTATTTACTGATTTTGCTCTTTTTGTTTCTACTTTTTCAATCGTTCCGTCCATATCTGTTCGGTATCTTCTATACCAAATTTTGCCGGATCAAACACTGGGTCTTTTCCCTGTTTTTTCTGCATTTCATAATCTTTAAAAATTTCTAGTGCCTTCTTTGATAAAAGTATGATTGCGATAATATTCAGCCATGCCATCAAGCCTGCTCCGATATCACCCATTGACCAGATCACATCTGCATTTACCAGTACTCCTGAAAATGTAGATAATACAAAAATCGCCCGCATAAGCATAACTGCTTTTTTATTTCCTTTGAAGAGATAATTCACATTGCTCTCTGCCTGATAGGAATATCCAAGAAGACTGGTAAATACAAACAGCGCAATGATAATGGCAAACAGTTTTCCTCCGATCAGTCCTCCATAAGTTTTCTCCAGAATATCCTGTGTCCAGCCTACTCCGTACTGACTTCCTGGCAGATTTTCTACGATCATCTTGCCTGTCGCTTCATTGATCACATTATAGGAG
>CAVEKJ010000356.1:0-2652 GCA_963616205.1 Prevotella sp. | reverse complement strand
CACTACCGATTTTCACAGAAAACCAGTAGTAACAGTACCAGGAGGTAAGAAAAATAGAATCAAAACAAATAATGAATCTGACATTAAAAGAAGGTCAAGAGAAAAGCAAAGAAACTAAGGCATCCAGGGAAGGAAAGTGATAAGAATGCCAAGAGTAGCAATAACAGATACACAAAAAAAGGTGGCGGCAGTTACAGGAACAATCGTTCAGTATATGACAATGAGAAATGTAACAAATCAGTATATGGCGGACAAGCTTGGAATCACAAAGCAGACATTTGAATACAAAATGAAAGATTCTGGAAAGTTTACCGTAGAGCAGTTGATTATGATAACAAATATTTTGCAGATACCTACAGGTGTAAATCTCTTCATCGGAGCAAGTCCAGAAAGAGAAGATATAGCAATGAGAGTAGCAGGAATTATTATGGGAGGAGCGTGAGAAACATGAAACGGCAGGAAATGTCATTATACGGATTAGCAAAACGACAGGCAAGTACACATGCGATTGAGAAAGCTGCATTGTACCAGCAGTTGAGAGACAGATCAGACACATACGGAGTTTTACGAGACAAGATTGATACATTTGCAGAAAATCTTGAATTACATTCAGATCCACAGTATGCGCAGACTATAAAAATGGAACTGCTGAAACAGTTTAAAAAAGAAATCGGCAGTTTGGAGATACGAGACCTATAAATGCGTAGTCTTCTGATGATTTTCAGAACTTCCTGAAAATACAATACTTAAAACTTCCTTCGTAATTATAAATAACAATGACAATAGCATGATACCAAAAGTGTTACAATCCATCTTTCCAGTATTACATACAAATTCAGGGAGTTCTGTGAATCATCAGAAGAGTAAAGGAGATAACATGAAAAACATTTATCAAGCAGCCAGAGAAGCAGCAGGAATGACACAGGAACGTGCTTCGGAGCTGATTGGACTGTCAGTTGAGAGTATTCGAAGCTATGAGACAGAAAAAAGAATCCCAGCTGATGAAACAGTAATCAAGATGGCAGAGATCTATGGCGGAGCAAATTATCTGGCATACCAACACTTAAAACACAAGACAATGTTAGGTAATGCAATCTTACCGGATGTGTCAGAAATCCCATTGTCACAGGCAGCACTCCAGATGATTCATGAAATGAACGATTTTATCCAGTGTGAGCCGGATATCATCAAGATCACGATGGATGGAGTGATTGGCTCAAGTGAAGAATTTGCCTGGATGGATATCATCCAGAAATGCCAGAGACTTTGCAGAGCAGTGCTTACATTGCAGTATTCGAGAAAGGAAGGTAAAGAGAGTAAAGAATGAAAAAAAGGCACTCATATGAGTGCCTGGTACGTGAAAAAATTTCACAATGTACATTTTTAGAGCTAATAAAAGTGTACCATTATCGTTAAATTTTTTCAAGAGGTGTTTATGAAACGTACTTACAGAGATGGAATAACAAGTTTTACAGAACCATTTTGGGATAACCTGTGTCCAAGATGCTCAAAGAGATTCTGGAGCGTCACACTTGACTGTGTCTGTCCGAAATGTGGAAGCAAAGAACTTTATATCCTGAACGAAACGAAACACCTGAAACACGATATAGAAGAACTCGAAATATTTCATAGAAAGATAATGGAGGAAAAAGAAGATGAAGACAATAACAATTATGAACTACAAAGGCGGTGTAGGAAAGACAACCACAGCAATTAATCTTGCATATGGATTAAGCGAACAGGGCTATAATACTTTGCTGATTGACTGCGATCCACAGGGAAACACATCCCAGTTTTTCGGAAAATATGATGAAACAAAGAAAAGCATTACTGGAGTATTTGCAGGAGAATACATATTGGAAAGAGCGATCAGACGAACAAAATACAAAAAACTTGATATTGTTCAGGCAACGAAAAAGCTGGAACTTGTAGATATATTCAGTCCGGTCGAATTAAAATACAGTATTGAAAAACTTGAAGGACGTTATGACTTTGTGATTTGTGACTGCCATCCTACATTTGAAGCATATACCCAGTGTGCGCTGATCGCTGCTGATCTTACGATCGTACCAACAAGGCTCGATCAGAACAGTTTGAACGGATTGGTCCTGTTTGATGATCACTTCCAGGAAGTGCTGGACTATAACCCAGATAGCGAATACAAGGTATTGGTAACAATGTTTAAACGTACAAAATCAGATGCACAGGGACTTGAAGAGCTGGTTGGGAAACATTTATATCCAACCTTTAGATCAGTGATCAGAAATTCAACGAAAGCTGATGAGATGGCAAGAAAGAAAAAGCCATTGCGTAAGTTTGCACGTGTTCACGGAATCACGAACGATTACTTTGACTTGGTAGAAGAGATTCTTGAGGAGGTGCAGCGATGAACATGGACGATCTTTTAAAAGATATAGGTCAGAAGAACGTACAGGAGAGAAAAAAGGCAGCTCCAAAGATTCAGATGATCCACTATAGCAAGATAAAACCAAACCCAGCAAACTTTTATGAGACACCAGATGTTGAAAAATTGGCAGCAGCTATAAGAATAGCAGGAGAAATCAAAAATCCTTTGCGTGTTCGGAAAATCGACGTTGATGAATACGAAGTAAACGAGGGACATAGAAGAAGACTCGCAACAATCTATAATGT
>CAVEKJ010000355.1:0-2653 GCA_963616205.1 Prevotella sp. | reverse complement strand
GTACTGGCCTACGGATAAGGATTTAATGTATTTTTCACCATTGGGGAGTCCACGGTTTCCATTTTCCCAGGTGGTATCTCCGTCTACATCGAAGGTGAACATCACCGCACATTTCTTTCCTTCCGGCCATTTTAAATTTCCCATTGTGTATTCCTTTCTGTTCTTTATGGATTGTGAATCATCGTCTGAATACATATTCATTCTTTTTGAATTAATATTTGTTCACTTGGTCACCCACTTGTTTATAAAAGAATAGCACCCGAAGGTGCTTTTCGTCAATGGTTTTTTAATTTTTGATATTTTTTGTATCTGGTTAAATGCATATTTAATCAAATTTCTTGTCAGGCGGATATTCGCAACTGAAGCAGGGGCTTTCCTTTATTTCTCTTCCTTCAGCATATCCATCGTAACCTGAAGATGCTCATGCATAAGTCTCTGTGCCTCTTTCGTGTCCCTTCTTCGGATCGCATCAATGATCTGGCGATGTGACTCCAACTCCTGTTTTTCAGAAGTGGCTTCCAGCACATCATAAAACTGGCCGTACATCATATCCAGGATCGCATTCAGGACCAGCTCCAGTGTCTGGGTCATAAACATGCTGCCTGTTTTTTCGGCATAGAGCTTGTGCAGTTCAAACTCGCCGGTAGTGGTTCCAGTTGTTTCGTATGTATGCTCAACTTTTTTGTAGGCTTTTTCCAGATCATCAATATCTTCTTCGGATGCATTACGGATAATCAGCTCCACGCCCTTTACTTCCAGAACCTGACGTACTTCATAAGCTTCCAGCATGGAATAACGTTCCAGATTTTTGCTGAGACTTTCTGTACGTTTCTCTGCGCCATGTCCTGGCTGTTCTCTTAAGAATCTTCCTTTTCCCTGATGAGAAACGATCACGCCTCTGGTTTCCAGCACGTGAAAAGCCTCTCTCAGGACATTTCGGCTGACTTTCAACTGCTCGATCAGCTCTCTCTCCGGCGGAAGCTTCCCTCCTGGCTGGATATGCTTCTCATCGATCAGTCTGTATAATTCTTCTACTACTTCTTCGTATAATAAAGTCCGTGCGGATTGACTTCTTAATCTCATATATTTCTCCAATCTGTTGATCTTTATGGTTTGGGAAAACTGCGGTATGTTTTGCTGCCCTTTAAGTTTTTATTATAATTGGTTTTCCCACGGTTGTACAACAGAATTTTTACCAGATTGGTCAAATAAACGGCAGATCCTTTTACAGATCTGCCGTCAATAACAATATATATATTTCAATCAGTCATCGTAATGATTCCAGTCTCCAAAGATTCCTTTATTACTATGTCCTGTTTTATGTCCTTTGGCATCATAATGATTGGTTCCGCCGAACATTCCCGGACGACTTTCTCCTACTTTGTGACCTTTTGCATCGTAATGATTCATTCCTCCAAAGATCCCTGGTCTGCTTTCTCCAATCTTGTGACCTTTCGCATCGTAATCATTATATCCTCCAAACAATCCCGGTCGACTTTCCCCGATCTTGTGGCCTTTCGCATCATAATGGTTTATGCCACCAAATAAACCAGGTCTGCTGTATCCTTCTTTCTTACTCATGATCATTTCCTCCCTCTTTCTTTTCAGGTATATCTCTTTCATCCATACCTAAATAAATGATTATCTGTTTTTGATCATCTATCTTATGCTTTCGATGCGATCAGTCCGACAATACCAATAACAAGAAGTACCGGCAGCGCTATGGAAATTAGCCCTCCTGCTACCATCACAAGCAGGATTACCGGCAGAAATACGATTGTCAGTACAAATTTTGATATTCCCCAGGCTGCCTTTATGCCAAAGAAAAATAGTTTTCCAAAAACTCCAAACATACATATGATAAATAACAATGTCAACATAATTTCTCCTTTTCTCCAGTCGTACTTACTGGTATAAACTCTGATTTATTTTTAATTCCAAGCTTTTCGCTGAATTTCGGATCATTTTCCATTTTTTCCAGGATCCGTATCATCTGCAATCTTCTTGTCACATCCACACAGCCACCTCTTTCTCTTTGCCGGCCCTTGCTGTCACTCGATGAATCCAGTATAATAGAACCATCTGTAAAAATAAACGATCTATATGTTGAAATAACTTCATATATTTCCCTATTTTGGAGAATTATCAAAGGAGAAAACATGGGAAAGCAATCTACCAGACAAAATAAAACCATTTATCAGCAATACAGAGAGGAACAGGGGCTTACCCGTGAAAAAGCCAGCCAGGAAATGACCGGTGTATCTGCCTCCAGGATTGAAAAGATCGAATACGAACTGCAGGAACCAACGCCTTACGACATCATACAGATGGCGGACTGCTACAAACATCCAGACTTATGTAATTATTACTGCTCCCACAAATGTATGATCGGAGACCGGTATGTCCCGGAGATCGAAGTTTCCGAACTTTCCACCATTATCCTGGAAACCATCGCCAGCCTTAATGAGATCAATCCTCTCACCAGCCGTCTGATCCAGATTGCCAGAGACGGTAAGATCACCGATGACGAAATTAAAGATTTTGCCTATATCAGTAAAAAACTGGATGAAGTTTCTCTTGCCATTGATTCCCTGAATCTCTGGGTGGACAAAACCGCCAGCGAAAAGAATCTTAATATTGAGCTTTTGAATGC
>CAVEKJ010000354.1:0-2654 GCA_963616205.1 Prevotella sp. | reverse complement strand
CAGAAATAGAGTGGCTCTAAAATGGCTCTAAAAATTTTGAAAACCATTCTTTTTACATGAGAAACAGACGAATAAGTAGAATAAAAGTAAAGGTCAAACCACTCGCCTTTCACCCGGTCTATTTTTAGTGCATACTTGAGAAAAACAATAGATTTTTTCAAGGGAGGACTAAAAACTATGGATCAGTGTACTCATGAAGTTCGTGCAGAGTACTGGAAAAAGATCATTCAGGCCTGTGGTCAAAGACCAGCAGGCCAGTCAGCCAAAAGCTGGATGGATGAGAATGGCATCTGCGAACAAAGCTATTATCACTGGCAGCGGCGGTTCCGGAAACAAGCGTACGAAGAAATGAAAGAAAACGCTTCAGTTCCTGCCGTGGCAGAGAAAACAGAACTGACTTTTGTTGAAATTCCATGCCACACTTCTGAGAAAACAAATACATACATGGTTTCCGACAAACCTGTTGCAACGATAAGGACGGCAACGTTACAGATTGATATTTCCAATGAAATCCCGGATGCTCTTCTGACCCGGATTATCCGGGAGGTGTCCCATGCTTGAAGATGCTGCTGGTATTCGCCGTGTTGTTCTTGCCTGTGGCACGGTTGATCTGAGAAAAGGCATTGACGGGCTGGCAACGATCATAGGTGATAAGTATGGTCAAAATCCATTCGAAAAGGGAACGCTCTTTTTGTTTTGTGGAAAGCGTTCCGATCGGTGCAAAGGACTCCTGTGGATGGGAACCGGATTTTTGCTTCTGTATAAACGCTTTGAGGCAGGACGGTTATCCTGGCCAAGGAATACCCAGGAAGCAGCGGACCTAACCGAAGAACAGTACAAGTATCTTATGATGGGTTTAAATCCCCTGGATCCCAAAATCAAAGATGTCGATCCGAAAAATATCTATTGAAACGTTTGTGCAAAACAGAGAAAATATATTTTCTGTTTTGGTACTGAAAAGAACTGCTACCGCTTACAATGGATGACCGGATTAGGACAATTCGTCCGCCTGATATCAGGCAGGAATGATGCAGTTGCACTTTGAAAACCCTATATTTCCAAAGGATGATATAAGGATTTTGATGCCTTCCGTAACAGGAAAAAATGACGGACTCTGCCGCAATGCTGATTAGCATTTGCCACAGATTTCTGCTATACTTCTCCTATGAAGAAAGGCAGATATCATGTGTAAAAAATTCACTCCAGATGAACTGAACAAGATGGATCATGAAACCAAGAACGATGTCATCTACCAGATGCAGGATCGGCTTGACCGATTGGAACAGAACTATGAAAACCTCGTAGAGCAGGTTCGGCTGGCAGATCAACAGCGTTTTGGCCGGCAGACAGAAAAGCTGGATGATATCGCCGGACAACTTTCTTTTTTTAATGAGGCGGAAGCGAATTATGATGAAACAGCTACGGAGCCAACTGTGGAAGAGGTCATTGATTCATCCAGAAAGATGCCGCGAAAGCCTAAAAAAAAAGGTCAGCGTGAAGAAGACATGAGGGGTTTTCCACAGGAAGTAATCCCTCATGATATATCGGAACAGGAATTGAACGAAGCTTTCGGTGAAGGAAACTGGAAAAGTATGCCGGATGAGATTTTCTGGCAGCTTCGTTTCGAACCGGCCAAATGGACTGCGGAGAAACATGTCATAAAAGTGTATGTTGGAACAGATGGTGCGCATCAGG
This sequence comes from Prevotella sp., assembly GCA_963616205.1. Taxonomy (GTDB): domain Bacteria; phylum Bacillota; class Clostridia; order Lachnospirales; family Lachnospiraceae; genus Blautia_A. Next base: position 959 of record CAVEKJ010000354.1, on the reverse strand, counting down.
ATGAATTTCTACGCGGTGATCATCCGGAAACGATGTTCAAGGGAAGTATTGCAACTCCTTCTCTCGAAGCCGCAATCATCAATGCCAAATATGTAAACAGCAATCCGCTTGACCGTATTTCCAGAGACTTCCAGGCAAACGGTCTGAATCTGTCCAAACAGACGATGTCAAACTGGACGGTGTGGACGGCTGAACGCTATTTATCGCCAGTGTGTGATCTCATGAGAAAGCGTCAGCTGGAAGCACACGTAAATCAAAGCGATGAAACACCTGTAGATGTAATTCATGATGGAAGACCTGCAGGCAGTAAAAGCTATATGTGGGTTCACATCACTGGAGAGTTAAGTCCGGTGCCGCCGATCATTGTGTATGAATACCAGAAGACGCGTCACAGCGATCATCCGAAAGCGTACTATAAGGACTTTGACGGTGTTCTTATGACCGATGGTCTGGAACAGTATCATAAGCTGGAGCGGGATCTGCCCAGTGTAAAAAATGCGAACTGCATGGCTCACGCAAGACGTCACTTTGCAAATGCAATCAAGGCGATTGGGAAAAGCAATCCTAAAGCAGTCGAGTCATCCGTTGCGTATAAAGCACTTGTACGAATCGGAGCTATTTATGATCTGGAAGGAGCTTTGAAGGAGTTGACTCCAGAAGAACGCTTAAATGAGCGGCAGGCTTCTATCAAACCTCTGGTCGAAGAATTCTTTTCCTGGCTCCGAAAGATACAGGCAGACCAGTCAGTGCTTCCAAAGAGCGAAACCGCCAAAGGCATCAGCTATTGCCTGAATCAGGAAGAATACCTGAAGGTGTTCCTGTCAGACGGAGAAGTGCCGATTGATAACCTGGCGAGTGAACGTGCGCTGAGGACTTTCACGATTGGCCGTAAAAACTGGATGACCATCAATACGGTACGTGGAGCTGATGCCAGCGCAATCATCTACAGCGTTACGGAG
>CAVEKJ010000353.1:0-2663 GCA_963616205.1 Prevotella sp. | reverse complement strand
GCTTCCTGCAAGTGAAAATATTGATACCATGTTTGCAGAAGAATTTGACAGCAGCTTAAAAGGAATCGACGCAGACCGTGCCCGTCTGTACAAGGCATGCGAGGAAAATGATGTGGGAATTACGGTTATGAAAGGCTTTGCAGGGGGAAGGCTTTTTGATGAGAAACGCTCTCCATTTGGTGTAAGCCTGACACCGGTGCAGTGCATCCATTACGTACTTACAAGACCAGCAGTCTGTTCCATCATGTGCGGCTACGACACAAAAGAACAGGTCAACGATGCCGTAGCATACGAATCTGCAACGGAAGAAGAGAAAGACTACGCATCCGTGATCGCCAATGCACCATTCCACTCCTACAAAGGAGAATGTACCTACTGCGGACACTGCAAGCCATGTGCAGCAGAATTGGACATTGCCATGATCAACAAGTTCTACGATCTTGCCACCATGCAGCCGGAAGTACCTGCAACCATAAAATCCCACTACGAACTTCTGGAGCACAAAGCTTCCGAATGTATCGGCTGCCAGGAATGCGAAACCCGCTGCCCGTTCGGTGTTCCAATTGCAGAGAGGATGGAAAAGACGGTGGAGTTGTTTGGGTGTTGATAAGAGGAGAAATTCATGAAAATAGAACAGTACGTAATGGCCTACGGCATTGAGCAGGACAGGGTCAGGGCAATCATCCCGGAGGGATTTGTTTCTTGAGATTTCTTTTACAGGAGTTGGAATCGAAGGTTCCTGTCCGGCAGAAAAAGATAATGCAGGATGCTACTTTCTGAAAGAAACACCGGAATTGAAAAAGCCAGAGACGATCGCTGAAAACAAAGAATTCTGTGACTGTACATTCCGCTGGAAATTCACTGAAAATGATGCCCATGGTGTCAGTATCGGAAAAACTCTTCCAGCTTATCCGGAAGAGCCAAAAACAACCTATCCCAGGGAATCATTCACAGTAGAAAATGCAGTAAAAATTCCATGCAGACAGGTGCTGGGAACATATAAAGTTATATTTGAACGATAGAGCAGGGAGGACTAGTTTATGTTTCGAAAAATGAGAAGATTTAAACAGGAATTAAGCAAAGAAGAGTGCATTGAAATATTGAAAAAAGAACCACGCGGCGTACTTTCCGTGCAGGGAGAGGACGGATATCCCTGCGGAATGCCGATGACCCACTGGTATAGCGAGAAAGATGGAAAAATCTATTTCCACGGAGCGAAATCCGGCCACAAGATCGATGCCATCAAAAATTGCGACAAAGTTTCATTCTGTGTTATGGACGAAGGATATAGGAACGAAGGCGAATGGGCATTAAATATACGAAGCGTTATTGTATTTGGACGCCTTCGCACAGTGGAAGAACCGGAAAAGGTAGCAGAAATATGCACAAATTTATGCAAAAAATTCACAGATGATAAAGCATACGCAGAAGAGGAACTCCGAACTTACGGCTCTGCAGTCCTCTGTCTGGAGCTGGAACCGGAGCATATGACCGGAAAACTGGTAAAGGAATCCTGAAAATTGTTTACGGAGAAGACATCATGGAAAATACAGAGAAAAAAATCAAAGTTCTGATAAAACCGCAGTGCGATACAGAAATCCGAAATAGGTTTATAACAACATTCGGAGATCAATGCGAATTTACGTTTCAGAACACAGAAGCTGATCATACGATCACAACTGCGGAAGTAGTGATCGGAGAGCCGGAAGAATCAGAACTTCAGGAAGCTGAAAATCTCCGCTGGGTTCAGCTGACCTGGGCCGGTGCGGATAAGTATACAAAAATGAAAACATTTCCGACAGGAATTACACTGACCAATGCCTCCGGTGCGTTCGGAAAAATTATATCGGAATATGTGATTGGGAATATCATTGCGCTGTACCGTTCGTTTCCTGCATACTGGGAGAACAGGCAGAAACATCTTTGGGTAAAAAATAATTCGATTGATACGATATACAAAAAAAATATTCTGATTCTGGGAACCGGTGATATAGGAAGAAACATTGCCCACAGAATGAAAGCATTTGAAACCCATGTAACCGGAATAAAAAGAACAGCAGTTTCAGAACACTCGCAACAGCTGAATGACTTTGACCAGGTATACGATCTGACAGCACTGGATGAACAGCTGCCGCAGGCGGACATTGTGATCGGCTGTCTTCCGGGAACTCCGGAAACAAAAGGGCTTCTGGATTACGATCGACTGCATTCCATGAAAAAAGAAGCAATTCTGGTCAACGTAGGAAGAGGAAGCCTCATTCCAACAGAAGACCTGATCCGGGTATTACAGGAAGGCCACTTAAAAGGCGCAGTTCTGGACGTATTTGAAACAGAACCACTTCCGGTCGATTCTCTGCTGTGGGAAATGGAACAGGTCATCCTCACCCCGCACATCGCAGGCCCAAGCTTCGGTGGAAACACAGAAGTCCAGGATATGATCTGGAACATCTGCATGGAAAATCTGGAACGATATGTGAACGAAAAAGAATTAAAGAATATTGTCCGGTTAAATGAGGGATATTAATAAAGGCAATGAATGAAACAAAAAAAGCAATACAGGCAGCATTTATAAAAGTTTACAGCCGTAAGCCTTATGAAAAAATAAGTATAAAAGAAGTCTGCCTGGAAACACCGGCAGCAAGGACCACATTTTATGAGTATTA
>CAVEKJ010000352.1:1020-2675 GCA_963616205.1 Prevotella sp. | reverse complement strand
TTTTTTATGTGTGGAAATAGGAACAATCAGGCAAAAAAATCCCCGCGGATCTGTAAAAAATCTGCGGGGATTCCATGAATCTTATTTATTTCTCAACAAGGAGAGATTTTCCTGTCATTTCCTTCGGCTGCTCCATGCCCATAAGCTGGATCAGTGTAGGAACGATGTCTGCAAGGCATCCGTTCTCACGAAGTGTGTATTTCGGATCTGCGTTTACCAGGATAAACGGTACCGGGTTGGTTGTATGAGCAGTCCATGGCTCACCTGTCTCATAGTTTACAAGCTGCTCTGCGTTACCGTGGTCAGCGCAGATGAAGAGCTGTCCGTCAACCTCTTTGATCGCATCTACAGCCTTACCAACGCACTCATCAACAGTCTCAACAGCTTTGATCGCAGCTGCCTCGACACCGGTATGGCCTACCATATCCGGGTTTGCGAAGTTGATGATGATCACATCGTATTTGTCAGATTTGATTGCCTCAACCAGTTTCTCGCAAACTTCCGGTGCGCTCATCTCCGGCTGCATGTCATAAGTCGGAACCTTCGGGGATTTAACAAGGATCCTGTCCTCGCCCTTGTTCGGCTCCTCAACACCACCGTTGAAGAAGAAGGTAACGTGTGCATACTTCTCTGTCTCAGCGATACGTGCCTGTGTCATGTTGTGTGCCGCAAGATACTCACCGAATGTATTGTGAAGAAGAACTTTGTGGAATGCTACCAGTTTGTTCTGGATGGTATCATCGTACTCTGTGAAGCATACGAATGTAGTATCCAGTCTCTTAGCTCTCTCGAAGCCCTTGAAATCATCATCGCAGAAAGCTCTTGTGATCTCTCTTGCACGGTCTGGACGGAAGTTGAAGAATACAACGGAGTCCTTATCGGAAATGGTTGCAACCGGTTTGCCGTCTTTCTCGATAACTGTCGGAAGTACAAACTCATCGGTCTTGTCATCATCATAGGAAGCCTGAACTGCTGCTGCAGCGTCGGTTCCCTTTACGCCTTCGCCCTGTGTAAGTGCTTTGTATGCAAGCTCTACACGATCCCAGCGGTTATCACGGTCCATTGCGTAGTAACGTCCGGAGATCACACCGATCTCACCAACGCCGATCTCTTTCATCTTGTCTTCCAGCTGCTCTACAAATTCTTTACCGGATGCAGGCGGTGTGTCACGTCCATCCAGGAAGCAGTGTACGTAAACTTTCTTAAGTCCCTCTCTCTTGGCCATCTCAAGAAGTCCGTAGAGATGTGTGTTGTGGCTGTGTACACCACCGTCAGAAAGAAGTCCCATGAAATGGATCGCAGAATCGTTCTCTTTTGCGTTCTTCATAGCAGCGAGAAGTGCCTCGTTCTTGAAGAAATCGCCGTCCTGGATCTCTTTTGTGATTCTGGTAAGCTCCTGGTATACGATACGGCCTGCGCCCATATTCATATGACCAACCTCGGAGTTACCCATCTGTCCGTCCGGAAGACCTACAGCAAGACCGCTGGCATTACCTTTTACAAACGGATAATCTTTCATAAGTCCGTCCATAACCGGTGTCTTAGCCTCGTATACAGCGTTTCCGTCATGTCTGTCATTGAGTCCGTATCCATCAAGGATCATTAAAACTGTTGGTTTTTTACTCATAATTTTCCCCTTCTTATCTTTGATCGAA
>CAVEKJ010000352.1:0-1010 GCA_963616205.1 Prevotella sp. | reverse complement strand
TCCGGAAACATCCCGCGCCATTTGGAATTCTTTTGTTTTCCATTTTATATAGTACCAAAATCCAAGAATTTTGCAATGTTTTTTTTAGTTCTCATATACACGGATCATGGAAGAGATCTTTCTTACAGATGCACTGTTCTCCAGTTCTTCCTTAACCTTAAAGAAAGCTCCCTCACTTACCAGCTTGGTGATCACAACAACCTCGGCGGTATCCGGTCTCTTGCTTTCTTTCTGCATGATCTGTGCAACACTTGCCTGATATTTTGCAAAGTGCTCCAGGATCTCAGCAAGCACACCACAGCGGTCCTCTACCTGCAGACGGAGGAAATAACGGTTGTGGGTATCTGCCATGGCTTTTACAGGAAGTGTCTTATAGCAGGTGCAGCCCACACGGCCACAGCAGTCTGCCTTCATATTGCGGACTACCTCAAATACATCTCCCACAACAGCACTTGCAGTCGGAAGCTCACCTGCTCCACGTCCATAGAACATAGTATCACCCACTGCATCTCCATGTACAAAGACTGCATTGTAGGAATCATTGACAGATGCAAGAGGATGCTCTGCCGGGATCAGCATCGGGCATACATAAGCCTCAACACCGTCCTCCTGGCAGCGGGCAACGCCCAGGAGCTTGATCTCACAGCCCATTTCCTTGGCATAACGGATATCTTTTGCTGTGATCTTTGTGATTCCCTCGATGTGGACATTGTCAAGGGTAACTCTGGAATTAAAGGCAACGGATGCAAGGATCGCTACCTTTCTTCCTGCGTCAATTCCCTCGATATCTGCGGTAGGATCTGCTTCTGCATATCCAAGCTCTGTGGCAAGGGCAAGGGCATCAGAAAATTCCATTCCCTCCTGGGACATCTTGGTGAGGATAAAGTTCGTAGTTCCGTTTACGATTCCCATAACTTCTGTGATATGGTTGGCCTCAAGACTGTTCTTTAACGGGCTTATTCCTGAATATTATACTTGGTTTTCCGGTTGGAGCACAAGACCCAGCCGAA
>CAVEKJ010000351.1:0-2685 GCA_963616205.1 Prevotella sp. | reverse complement strand
ATATGGAACCGTACGGTCACAGTTTCCATGAATGATCAGAAATGGCGGTGCATCCTTGGTAACTTTGGAAACCGGACTGCACTGGTATGCCTTTTCTTTATTTAACATAGAATTAAATCCAAGCAGAAGAGATTCCGCGGAAGAAGCACATTTTTCTGCGGATTCACAGGGAAATGCGGTAAGATCTGTAGGTGGATACCAGGGGCAGGCTGCCTGTACTTTGCTGGATTCTTCCAGATATTCTCCTGCATCCAGAGATGGATCATTGTCCAGGGCAGCCATGCAGGTCAGATATCCACCTGCTGATTCCCCGCTGACGCCAATCTGTTCTTTATCAATATGAAATCTTTCCGCATGAGCTCTCAGGTATCGGATCGCCGCCTTCACATCCTGAAGAGGCATCGGATAAGGCCCCTGATTGGATGTACGGTACTCCACGCTTGCCACTACAAATCCCTCTGCTGCCAGTTTGCTTAAGTAAAGATTATGTGCTGATTTAGCCATCATCAGCCAGGCTCCTCCGCAGATCCAGAGGACGCAGGGATAAGTTTTTCCATCTTTTGCCTCCGGATAGATAATATCCAGTTTCAGGTCTCTTCTGCAATGTCCGAACCACGAATCTACCTGTGTGTAAGTAACATCATTTACGGTAATATACTGTGGCTTCTCTGCCGGAAGTTTCAATGTCTGTTTTTCTGCTTTTGTCATGATTATAAGCCTCTTTTCTTTTGATCATTCTATTCTGTCTTCGAAGTATCTTTCTTTTTATTTTATCACAATCCCTTTCTTCCTGCCTTTATTTTTTCATCCGATATTCCATTTCGTTTCATTTCTCATCACCCAGCACGGAAGCCGAAATGCCAATATATTCAAATCCCATCTTCCGATACATTTCTACTTTTCCATCCACGCAGGTAAGAACAGCCCGTTCTCTTCCTCGTTCCTGCTCCCGGGCCAGATAACGCATCATCAGCTCTCTAGCATAATCTTTTCCTGCAAAAGAGCGCCTCATTATGATTTATGTTCAAATCTTATCGCAGGATCTCGTCAATGGTGGAAACGGTGCTGAAACTTCCTTTATTTCTGGAAATGATCTCTTTTACCTTCTGCAATTCAAAATAATTCACATAGCAGATCAGAGTCTTGTTTTCCCCGGCGATCACACCGGAAGAATTGATGATCGTACAGGTCTTATTCAGTTCTTCTTTGATATCGTGGATGATCGCATCCGGATCTTTTGTGATGATAGTAACCTGTTTCAATGCTTCAAAATGATCCGTGAAATGATCGATGATGGAAGTTGCCACGATATACACCAGCAGGCTTAAAAGTGCGGAATCCCGGTCAAGAAGAACAAACACCGCTCCATATACGCAGGCATTAAAAGCGATCAGTATGTAGGAAATACTGTAATCTTTTCCCGTACGATCATAAATCTTTTTTACGATAATGTTGGCAAAGATCTCCGAACCGTCAATACAGCCTCCGCTTCGAAGGATCAGGGAAAGTCCCACGCCAAGGATCGCGCCTCCAAAGGCCACTGCAATAAAATGCTCTGTATTCAGCTCAAAAGGGATTTTTTCAAAGTAAGAGAGACCTACGGTATAGACTACAAAGCCTACAAAGGTTTTTACAAAGAAATATCTGCCGATCAGAATGATCCCGGCAGCAAGGAATGGCAAAAAAACAAGAAGTACACATAGCGACAGGTTATAACCGGTCAGCTTGCTTATGATAATGGCAATTCCGGCAGTTCCGTAATCGATGGCATCATTGGGAAGCAGGATACAGGCAACGGAAAAGCTGGCCAGTATCGCCCCGATCATGATCATCAGATACGAAAACAGTGTCTTGATTTTTTTGTTCATAAAGGCCTCCTCTTTGTAAGCAAAATTGTTTGTCAACAGTAACAAAAAAGCTGTTATAATAGATCTTTTCTATTGTAACAGCTTTGTTTTCCAACTTTTGGAATGGGTTTATTATATTATGATTTTTTTTGGTTGTCAATGTTTCCTGCCTGACTTATCAGTGGCTCATCGGAATCCGGATCATTTTTTCCAGTTTGCAAAAATATCTGCGGAATCTTTCAGAAAGTCATAAGAGATCTGGATCTCATCATCGGCAAGTGTACGGTCGCTTTCCTGGATTGGCCAGGGATTGCAGCCCCCTGCGGTTTCCCCTACCTGATCCATGGTAAAAGAATTTCCACAGTTCTGGCAGACCAGTTTATCCCCTTCCTGTTTATAATAGCCGTTTCCGGAATCATAGCAGATCTGGCAGGTGTTAAATGCAGTACGGAGCGTTCCGTCCGAAGTTTTTACTGCGATCACTTCCATCTCTGTGCCATCCACGTTTACAGGATAAAAGACTGCATTTTCCGTCAGTTCCTCAACTGGTATGGTCAGGCTGTCGCCGGAGCTGATGCTGACTTCTTCCGTAGTTGTTGTTTCTGCTGCATCTTCTCCTGCCTTTCCGCATCCTGCAAGCACTGTCATTGCCGCAAGAAGCGCCATACCTGTTATCATAATTTTCTTCATTTTCATCATTACTCCTCTGCTTTCTATTTTCCAGTTACATAAATGGTTCCCGTGATCATTCCCATCCAGCAGCTATACGTATAAGTGCCTTCTTTTTCCGGTGTAAATTCAACGATATTTTCCCCATTCTCAAAGGTATGCTCCATCC